>NZ_JBKEVI010000004.1:0-176933 GCF_056357035.1 Bifidobacterium sp. LH_417 | reverse complement strand
AAACGCGCATGGAGGGGACGCAAGACCCGCCGTCCGTCAGGATGGAAGGCAGACCCCCGCGAAGTGCGAACCAAGCAGCCGGGCGACCGGCGTCAGACTTGGAGCGGACGGCCGCAAGACCGTCCTGCAAACTAGAACAAACTAGCTTGCAACGGCACATGGGCTCTGGCCGCGATCGTGCCCGGCCTGCTGTGCCTGATCGTCATCCCCGCGCTCGTCTACCTCATCTACCCGCCGAGCGTCCGGCACGTGCCCAGCGCGCAGGCCGACGCGAAGGCCGAACTGAAGTCGCTGGGCCGTCTGAGCGGCAAGGAATGGATCATGCTGCTCACCTTCGCGGCGATGCTCGTCCTGTGGGCGACCGGACAGGTCACCGGCATCAACGCCACGACCGTCGCGTTCCTCGGCGTCGCCGTGCTGCTGGTGACGGACATCATCACATGGAAGGAGATGGCGGCGAACTCATCCGCATGGTCCACGCTGATCTTCTTCGGCATCCTCGTCGGCATGGCCACCCCGTTGAACGAACTGGGCGTGACCGAATGGGCCGGAGCGTTCATCGCCGACTCCATCGAAGGCTGGCCCTGGCCGGTGGTGCTCGTCCTGCTCACCGTCTGCTACTTCCTGCTGCACTACATGTTCGCCTCCGAGCTCGCGCAGGTCGTGGCGATCTACACGCTGTTCCTGTCCGTGGCGGTCGCGGCCGGCGCTCCCCCGATGGCGACGGCACTGCTGCTCGGCTGCACGTCCGGTCTGATCGGCGCGATGACCCACTACGCGTCCGGATCGTCCGCCCTCATCTACGGCGCCGGATACGTGAAGACCGCGGAGTTCCTGCGCGTCGGTCTGATCTGCGGCGTGGTGACGGTCGCCATCTACCTGACCGTCGGTCTGGGATGGTGGAAGATCATCGGCCTGTGGTGACACGGGCGATGCTCCTCCTACACTGAAAGGAAAACGCGCGTCGCATGTCCTGACGGCATGCGACGCGCGACCGTATGCGTGCAGGAAGGAACGATCATGCGACTCAGTTCGATGAACCGTATCGAGACCGTTAGCGTGGATGACGGGCAGCCGGCCGACGACCGCCTGTTCGTCATGTTCCACGGGTATGGCAACGACGAACGCGAGATGATCCGCGTCATCGACGGCGTGTATGCGGGAACAGGACGGAGCCCAAGCTATATGTCGTTCCACGGCACCTACGACCGCGCCTACATGGGCGGCGCCTACTGGTATCCGGATGGTTGCGGCGTCGAGGAACGCCGCCGGGAATGCTCGGCGGTGGGCGATGCGGTGGTGGCGATGCTCGATTCACCGATGTTCGCGTCGCGGCGGAAGATCCTCGTCGGATTCTCGCAGGGCGGATACATGTCGTACCGTATCGTGAGCGAGCACCCGCACGTGTTCGACGCGGCGATTCTGATGAGCCCGTCGTTCAAGGGCGAGGAGATGACGGACGGCGCGGCGATCAAGGGCGATACGCACTTCTTGCTGTTGTACGGTTCCGAGGACCGTACGATTCCGCTCGACGACCAGCGCGCCGCGCGCCGCGTGCTCGGGGACACCGGTCGTCTCGAATCCCGCGAATACCCCGGTATGGGCCATGCCATCGGCGAGGCGGAGATCGCGGACATCCGCATGTTCCTCGACCTGTGAGCCGCCGAATCACGTCCGCGCGGGTTTCTTGCGCACAACGGGGCTTTTGCGCAAGAAACCCGCGCACGGCAACCGGCAGTGGCCGGAATCAGATGAGGCCGAAATGACGGAAGGCGACGGCGATGCCGTCGGCGTCGACACCCGTGGTCGTCCAGTCGGCGATGGCCTTGATGCCGTCGGTGGCGTTGCCCATCGCGACGCCGACGCCCGCGGCCTCGATCATCTCGGTGTCGTTCTCCGAGTCGCCGATGGCGATGGTGTCGGCGATGTCGGCCCCGTACAGGTCCGCCACGTATCTGAGGCCCGTGCCCTTGTTGACGCCCGGCGTCATGCCCTCGCCGTTGACCGGCGATTCGAGTCCCATCGACCCACTGACGATGTGCAGTCCGTCGCCGATCGCCCCGCGGATGGCGTCGAGCGTGAGCGACGGACGCTCCGCCAGCAGTTCGGGCGGCGCGAAGAACGTGCATTTCGATGCAGGCACGACGTCGCCGAGTTCCACTCCCCCGGCCGACGCCTCGGCCTTCGCGTCGTCCAGGGACCGCCACCAGTCGCCGCCGTACGCCGCGTACTCGTGGCTGCGCACCCATTCGACGTGGCGCCGGTATCCGGGCGAGGTCCACAATCCCTTCGACGACTGCCACATGTAGTTGACGCCCATCTCGTCGAACACCCGGCTCGCGCGCGTGATGACCTTCGGGTCGATGAACCGGTCGAGCAGCACCTTCCCGTCGATCTCGACGTAGGCGCCGACCGCGCCCACGATGCCGTCGAATCCGGGCCAGAGGATCTCGTCGTCGATCTCGGGGCGGGAACGGCCTGTGCCGATGAAGACGAGATGACCGTTGCGCTGGGCCGTATGGATCGCGTCGATGGTCGACCGTGCGATGATGTGGTCGCGCCCGTACAGGGTGCCGTCGATGTCGAGGAATAACTAGGCATTCGGCGTGTACATTCGTACGCATCGGCACGAGGGCGCCCGCGCCACACGCCGCACGCCATACGGACGCCCGGCCGGACGGACGCCCTACACCTCAAGCTGCGCGATCTGCGCGCGCACCTTGTACAGCCTCGCATGGATCTCGTTGCGCCGGGCAGGGTCCTTCACCCGCTGGTGGCCTTCGCGAGCTTCGCCTCGCCGTCCGGCTTCCACTGCCCCGCATACACCTTCGCGACGGCCGGGCGCCCCGACGACATCCCGACGACGTCGCGTCAGCGCCCGTAGAACAAGCGGTCGGTGACCTCGCGCGCCTTGCGCATCACGGCGAGCAGGTCGTTCTCGAAATGCTGCCCGCGGTTCGCGTCATAGCCGAGGTAGACGGCGATGCCGCCGAGCGAGTACATGTCGTCGGGCAGGATGTCGGCCTGGTTGGCGCGTCCCGACCACAGGTAGTTGCCGTTGCGCGCCGCCGTGCACATCGTCCACGCGTGACGCAGCGTGAGCGCGTCGGCCGCGTCGATGAGCTTGCGCCGTTCGAGCACATCCAAAGCCGCCAACGTGCCGTTGACGCGCAGTTCCTTGATATCGCCGGCATGACGCAACTGCATGAGCTGCACGGTCCACTCCACGTCGGACAGGCCGCCCTTGCCGAGCTTGAGATGCCGTTCGCGGCGCACGCCTCGTGGCAGACGTTCCGCCTCCATGCGCGCCTTGAGCTTGCGGATGTCGCCGATCTCCGTATCGGTCAGGTCCACATGCGGGTAACGGAACGGGTCGGCGAGGTTGGTGAGGAAATCACGAGCCAGCTCCTCGTCGCCGGCGGCGTAGCGGGCGCGTAGCAGCGCCTGCCGCTCCCACGTGCTCGCCCATGCGCGGTAGTACTCCTCACAGGAGGCATAGGAGCGCACGAGCGGGCCGTTCTTGCCTTCCGGCCTCAGGTCCAGGTCGAGCTCGATCTTCGGTTCCAGCGTGGTCGGCCCTTGCAGGATGGCACGCAGGTCCTCGACGACTTTACGGGCGAACGCGTTCGCCGTGCCTTCGTCGGCGCCGTCGGCGGGACGGTAGACGAGGATCGCGTCGGCGTCGGAGCTGAAGTTCACCTCGCGTCCGCCATAGCGCCCCATGCCGATGACGGCGAGCGCCGCCGGTGCCGCGGCATCGTGCGCGTCGCCGCCATCTCCCCCGAATTCTCGCGTCCGATTGTCGACCGCCCATGTGAGCGCCGCGTCGATGATCGCGTCGTACACGTCGGTCATGCCTTCCAGCGAGGCGGCGTCGTCCATCACGCCGCTCATCCATGCCAGTCCGATGCGTTCGATCTCGTGGCGGCGCATGGCACGCATGGAGGTCGCGAAGTCGTTGATGCTGCCCGCGTTGCGTTCCAGCGAAGAGCGGCATTGCACGTCGAGACTGTCGCGAGTGCGCGCCCGCAGCCGTTCGTCGTGGCCGAGCCAGGTGACCGATTCGACGGACTTGTTGAGCGCGTCGCCGAGGAAGCGCGAATTGGACAGGATGTGGCACAGGCGTTGCGCGGCGGATGTGGAGTCGCGCAGGAATCCGAGGTATTCGCTTTCGGTGCCGAAATGCTCTTCGAGTTTGCGCCAGTTGAGCAGGCCCATGTCCGGGTTCTGCCCCTGCCCGAGCCATTCGAGCACGGCGGGCAGGATGATGCGGTTGATCTTGGCTGCTCGTCCGATGCCATTGGTGAGGGCGGCGACGTGGCGCATGGCGGCGTCCGGGTCGCCGAAGCCGATGGAGCTGAAGCGTTCGCGCGCCGCGTCCTGGCTCAGATCGATCTGGTCGTCGTCCAGTTGGGCGGAGACCGGCAGCATCGGCCGGTAGTAGATGTCGAGGTGGAGGTGGCGCACTTCGCGGCGCGTCTCGTCGTAGCGTTCGACGAGTTCCTCGGGATGGATGCGGAAGGTGCGGGCCATGCGCCGCAGCTCCTGATTCTGATTCAACGCGTCCACGTCCACATCACGTTTGCGTTCGAGGCCGCCGAGATTGGAGCCCGCCCCAAGGTCTGGGAACAGGTGGGTGCGTTTCAGCGCCCACATCTGCTGGCGGTGTTCGAGCACGCGTTCGAACCGGTAGTCGGCGGAGAGCCGTGCGGCCTGTTTGCGTGAGACGTAGCCGCCTTCGGCGAGCCGTGCCAGCGATTCGAGCGTGGAGCGGGTGCGCAGCGTCTCGTCGGATCGGCCGTGCACGAGCTGGAGCATCTGCACGGTGAATTCGACGTCGCGCAGGCCGCCTTTGCCGAGTTTGATCTCGCGGTCTTTGAGTGGTGCGGGGATGAGATCCTCGACGCGTTTGCGCATCTTCTGGCAGTCGTAGACGAAGTTGTCGCGCTTGGATGCCGACCAGACGAACGGACGAGTCATGTCCATGTACGCACGCCCGAGCTCCGGGTCTCCCGCGACGGGACGTGCCTTGAGCAACGCCTGGAACTCCCAGTTCTCCGCCCATTGCTCGTAGTAGCCGCGGTGCGATTCAATGGTGCGCACCAGCGGACCGTCCTTGCCTTCGGGACGCAGGCCCCCGTCGATCTGCCACAGGGTCGGCTCGGCGACACCCATGATCACCGACTGGCATACGCGCTGCAGCGTGGTGCCCATCTTCGTGCCGACACGGACGAGCTCCTGCCGGCCGATCTCGTTGTCGGCCGGTTCGACCGCATAGATGAGGTCCACGTCGGACACGTAGTTGAGCTCCTGCGCGCCGAGCTTGCCCATGCCGATGATGACGAAACGTACATGCTCGCTGCCGGGTACCTCGTGGCGGGCGATGGCGAGCGCTCCTTCAAGCGCCGCATCGGCCAGATCGGACAGTTCACGGCTGATGGTCGGCTGGATGGCGCACGGGTCTGCGGCGGTGGCGTCCTGCGCCATGATGGCGGCGAGCTGTCGCCGGTAGGTGCCGCGCAACGCGGTTGCGGATTCGGCGAGCGGCAGTGTGGCGACCGGTGCGGCGGTCTCATCCGGGTCGGCGCCGACCGCTTTGAGGATGTGCGCGCGTCGTTGCGCATGGTCGTACAGGTGGCTGTTGCAGCTGTCCTTGGACGCGGCTTCGACGAGTTCGGGACGGAACCGCATGAGCTTGCCGAGTGCGTCGGATACGCCGAGCACGGTGACGAGACGTTCGAACGCGGCTTGGTCGGGCACCATCGTCTCGAAGTCACGTCCTTGACTCTGCACGGCGTTGGTGATGCCGACGAGGTTGGCGAGCGCGGCGTCCGGGTCGCATGCCTCGGCGAGCGCCTTGAGGATGAACCGCAGACGTTCATCCGGCACCCCGTCGGCTTTGAGCCTGGCGAACTGGCCGCGCGCGTCGTCGAGGTTCTGTAGTCCCGCACGGATCAGGTCCATCGCGGAGGGTCGGAATGCGTCATTTGCGTTCATACCTAGCTAATGTACACCGCGCCCTGCGTTAGACTGGGTCGATAGTCGCAATCGTTTCGCGGCGAAGCCCCGGTGCGCGGTGGCCGTCGCCGCATGTCGGACCCCGCCGCGCACGCGGGCCACGGAGGTCCGGGAAGGAATTCTCATGAGCACTGTTGACATTGCGGGCATCATCGCATCCTGCGTGGTCGGCGTGCCGATCGGCATGTTCTTCGGTTTCATCCCGTTCAGGAAGGACGAGCTCACCGACGAGCAGAACCGCCTGTCGCAGATTCTCGGCGTCATCGGCGTGGGCCTGATCGTCGTGCTGATCTTCATGAAGCAGGATGCCGCATCGTGGGCGGCGACCTTCGCGATGCTCGCCGGCGTCGCCATCGCGAAGATTCCGCCGCTGCACGCGTGGGCGTTGCGCCGTTTCCCTCAGCTTCAGCCGAAGAGGAAGACCCCGGCGAAGCGCGTCAGGAAAGAGAAGACCGCTTCGAGGAATTCCTCGAAGCGACACCGCTGACGCGACGGACCTGCCGCGGTGCATACAGCCCCGTATACAATCGATCGGCCGGTTCCCCTCATCGGGAACCGGCCGATCGTCATCGGTCGCGTAGCCGCTATTCCTCCGTCTTGGTAAACAGGGGACGCACGTTGCGCCAGATGCGGCGCGTACCGGCGGGACGGTTCATCGTGTACAAGTGCACGCCGTCGACGCCGTGCGCGACGAGATCGGTGATCTGCGCGGACGCATAGTTGATGCCCGCCTCACGCAACGTGGGCACATCGTTCCCCCACTTGTCGAGCAGCGCCTCGACGACGGCGGGGACGCGCGTGTTGTTCTTCGCGGCCATCGAACGCAGGGATTTCGCGCCGCTGATCGGCATGATGCCCGCCTCGATCGGCACGTCGATGCCCGCCGCGCGCGCCTTGTCGAGGAACCGGTAGAAGTCCTCGTTGTCGTAGAACAACTGGGAGATGAGGTGCGTGGCGCCCGCGTCGACCTTCGCCTTGAGATAATCGATGTCCTGGTCGAGCGAGTCGGCCTGGATGTGGCCTTCCGGATAGCATGCGCCGAACACCTTGAGCTCGGGCCTGCGCTCGCGGATGTACCGCACGAGGTCGACGGCGTGCTCGAACACCCCCACCGGCTCCTCCCCTTCGATGTAGTCGCCGCGCAGGGCGAGCACGGCGTCGACACCCGCATGGTCGAACATCTCCAACGCCTCGTCGACCTTCGCCTTGTCGGAATAGAGGGCGGTCAGGTGTGCGACGGTGGGGATGCGGTACTCCTTGCGGATCGTGTTGGCGATGCGCGCGGTGGCGGTGCGGTCGGCGTGCGTGCCGTGGCCGTAGGTCACGGAGATGAAGTCGGGGTGCATGCCCTGCAGCCCGTCGAGCGTGTCGTAGATGGTGCCGACGGGGGCGTCCCTTTTGGGCGGGAACACTTCCAGCGAGAACATCGGCTGATGCATGATCGGAACAACCTTCCTTTGGCGACGTGAGGCTCCCTCTTGGGGAGGGAGCCTCACTCATTCATTGCGTTGTCGGAACGTCGCTACTTGGCGAGCTGGGCGCGCACGGCCTTGGCGGCGGCGACGAGATGCTCGAGGCTCGGCCAGGTCTCCGCGTTGCCGCGGGTCTTCAGGCCGCAGTCCGGGTTGATCCAGACCTTCTCGATGTCCATCTTCTTGAGAATCTCGCCGATGCGCTCCTCGATCTCCGCCTCGGAGGGGATGCGCGGGGAGTGGATGTCGTAGACGCCCGGGCCGGCCTCGGTCTCGAAGTTGGCCTCGTGGATGGCGTCGAGCACGACGAGGTCGCCGCGGGACGCTTCGAAGGAGATCACGTCGGCATCCATCGCGTCGATGTCGCGGATGATGTCGTTGAACTCCGAGTAGCACATGTGCGTGTGGATCTGCGTGGTGGGCTTGACGCCGGAGTGCACGAGACGGAACGCGGGCACGGCCCAGTCGAGGTACTTGACGTGCCAGTCGGTCTTGCGCAGCGGCAGCTTCTCACGCAGCGCGGCCTCGTCGATCTGGATGACCTTGATGCCGGCGGCCTCCAGGTCGAGCACCTCGTCGCGGATGGCGAGGGCCAGCTGCTGGGTCTGCTGCTCGTGCGTGATGTCCTCACGCGGCCAGGACCAGTTGAGGATGGTGACCGGGCCGGTGAGCATGCCCTTCATCACATGATCGGTCTTGGACTGCGCGTACGCGGACCATTCGACGGTGATCGGCTTGGCGCGGGACACGTCGCCCCACACGATCGGAGGCTTGACGCAGCGGGTGCCGTAGGACTGGACCCACGCGTTCTTGGTGAACAGGAAGCCGTTGAGGTTCTGACCGAAGTACTCGACCATGTCGTTGCGCTCGAACTCGCCATGGACGAGCACGTCGAGGCCGATCTCCTCCTGATGCTTGATGCACGCGTCAATCTGACCCTTGATGAACTCGTCGTACGCTTCCTTGGTGATCTCGCCCTTGCGCAGCTTCGCGCGCTCGGCACGCACCTCACGCGTCTGCGGGAAGGAGCCGATCGTGGTGGTCGGCAGCAGCGGCAGACCGAGGGCCTCGCGCTGCAGCTGCTGACGTTCGGCGCGGGCCGGCTGGCGCGTGTAGTCGGCGTCGGTGAGGGCGGCGAGACGCTCGGCGACCTTCGGGTCGGCAGCCACGCGGGTACCGTCGAACAGTTCCTGGTTGGCGGCGAGGGCCTTGTCGGCCTTGCGGGTCTCGTCGTCGGCGTCGGCGAGTTCGGCGAGCTCCTTGACTTCGCCGAGCTTCTCGACGGCGAACGCGAAGTGCTTGAGGACGGCCGGGTCGAGGGCGGTCTCGCCTTCGGTGCTGAACGGCACGTGCAGCAGGGAGCTGGCGGTGGAGACGGCGACGTTCGGCGTGACCTGCTTGAGGGCGTCGACGAGGCCGAGGCTCACGGCGTAATCGTTGCGCCAGATGTTGCGGCCGTTGACGACACCGGCGAAGATCGTGGTGTTCTCGGCCACGCCGTGCTTGGAGACGGCGGCGAGGTTCTCGTCCTTGCCTTCGTTGAGGTCGAGGCCGATGCCGTCGAAGCCGAGCAGGTTGACGGTCTCGTACACGTCGGCGATGTGGCCGAAGTACGTGTTGAGCAGCACCTTGATCTTGCCGTCGCGTGCTGGCAGGATCTTCGCATACAGGCTCTTGAACAGTTCGACGTCGCCGGGCTCCTTGTCGAGCACGAGGTACGGCTCGTCGATCTGCACCCACGCCGCGCCGAGCTCGATGAACTTGGCGAGCACCTGGGCGTACACGGCGGCGACCGCGTTCACGAGGCCCTTGTCGAAGGCGAGCTCCTGGGCGTCGTCGTCACGGGCGAGCTTGAGGAACGTGTAGGGGCCGATGAGCACCGGCTTGGTCTCGACGCCCTGCTCCTTGGCTTCGAGGTACTCGTCGAACGGCTTGGTGCCATTGAGCTTGATCTCGGTGGAGGGCTCGATCTCCGGCACGAGGTAGTGGTAGTTCGTGGTGAACCACTTCTTCATCGGCAGGGCGGTCACATCGCCCTTCTCGCCCTGGTAGCCGCGCGCCATGGCGAACAGCGTCTCCTCGGGCTCGGCGAAGCCGAGGCGCTGGTAGCGTTCCGGAATCACGTTGAGCAGAATCGCCGTGTCGAGCATCTGGTCGTAGTAGCTGAAGTCGTTGCTCGGGATGAGGTCGACGCCGGCCTTGGACTGGAGCTCCCAGTGCTTGGCACGAAGCTCCTTGGCGGTGGCACGCACCTCGTCGAGCGTGGCGTTGCCCTTCCAGTAGGCCTCGATGATCTTCTTCAGCTCTCGGTTCTGACCGATGCGCGGGAATCCGGACACGGACGTGAGTGCAGTCATGAATCCTCCATACTGCTGTCGTAGACGAAACGGCTTTTCAACCCGCCCAGCCTATCAAACACATCCGCAAACAGGGTCATCAGCGACACTTAAGTGTCGCTATCAATCGGCTTTATAGCGCCGTTTTGCGACCTTGACGAACGAACGCTTGGCAACCGGACGAATACACGAGCGACGAGTATACGCCGCCCGTGCCGCCATCGCGCGGCCGTGCCCATATACCGGCCGGCGGACCGGCACGACCGTCTCAGTCGAAATCGCTGGAGCTCATCACGGCGAGCAGATCGCCGGAATGCACCTGCCACTGCTTGAACGGCTTGTCGGAGCCGAAGATCACGACGCCGGCGGTCTGCAACCCAAGGTTGAGCAGGTCGAGGCGTTCCGGATCGGATTCGGAGGAGGCGAGCCACTGGCTGGCGATCGACACGGTGGGCTCGTGGCCGAGCACCATGAGCACGCGCGCCTTGTCCTTGACGTGCGTGAGCTCGTCGAACACGGCCTGCATGCCGCCGTCGTAGAGGCTCTGATGGTAGTCGACCTTGGGCTTGTCGCCGAAGGTCTTGAGCATCTTGCCCAAGGTCTGGCGGGCGCGCGTGGCGGCCGAGCAGGCGATGGCGTCGGGCACGAGCTTCATCTCGGCGAGGCCCTTGGCGACCTTCTTCGCCTGCTTGAGCCCCTTGGGCGTCAGCTCGCGCCCGTAGTCGCCTTCGGCCCCGAACGGCTCCGCCTTCGCATGCCGCATGACGATCAGGATATGCTCGTAGCCCTTGGCCCGCTTCGCGACCTTGTTCGGATTGACTCCCACGTTGGGCCTCCCAGCCTTGATGTCCACCGCCCCGCGTTGCGGGCTCCGGTGAACGTTCACGGATACATTGTCCGATTATACGTCCGCACACATGCCCATGCGTTCCACCATCAGCGCTCCGCCATCAGCCGCCCCGCCGTCAGACGTCGAGGGACCCCACCTGACGGTCGAGGTCGCGCAGCACCTTGCGCAGCTTGCGGTCGGAGATGTCACGCAGTTCGAGGTCCTCCAACTGGGCCTCGCGCTCCTCGGCGGTCATCTCGTCCACGTCGGTGACGGTGTCCTTGGCGGGGCGTTCCCGCTTCTTCAACGCCGTGAAGCCGTCGGCCATGGCGCGCGCGACCACGAGGAACCCGGTGTGGCCGATCATCTGATGGTCGGGGCGCACGGCGAGGCCGGCGACCTTCCAGCTGCGTTCGAGCGTCTCCTGCACGGCCGGCTCGGTCCAACGCCCGGATTCGCGCAGCGCCTCGACCATACGGCTCATCTGCGTGGTCGTCGTGATGTAGGCGATGAGCACGCCGCCGGGCGCGATGACCCGCCACGCCTGGTCGAGACGGTTCCACGGATCAAGCATGTCGAGCATGATCCGGTCGTAATGGTGTTCGGGCAGTCCCGCGGCCACCGAGTCGAAGTCGCCGGTCCGAAGATCCCACCATGCGGGTTTCGTACCGTAGTAGAGCGTGGCGTTCGCTTCGGCCACGCGCGCGAAGTCGGGACGCAGCTCGATGGTGGTGAGCTCGCCCGACTCCCCCACCGCGTCGAGCAGGTTGACGCTCATCGCGCCCGAGCCAGCGCCGGATTCGAGCACGCGATGCCCGGAGCGGATGTCGCCGAGCTGGATGACCTGCGCGATGTCCTTCGGGTACATGATCTGCGCGCCGCGCGGCATGGACAGCACGTAGTCGGCGAGGCGTGGGCGCATCACCGCGTACTGCCATCCGCCGATCGCGCGCGCCGCCTTCCACGGCTTGCCGGCGTCGCGTTCGGGATGCAGGGCGTTGACCTGCGCCTCACGTTTCGCGGTGACGGTGGTGACGACCACGCCTTCGGTCCGTCCGATCACGTCGTCGTGCAGAATCAGCCCGTGTTCGGTCTGCGTGCTGCCTCCCGCGACGATCTGATCGGTGATCTTCTTGCCTTTGCGGTCGGTGAACTGCACCTTCTCGCCCGCCTGAAGCGGTCCACGTCGCATGAACGGTCTCCTTAACTGTCTGTGTTGTACTGTCTGTGCTGTCGTCCTGGAACAGTCGACGGAACGTCGACGGAATACGGTCATCGTGCCCTACCGCACGGACTATCGAGGCCCGCGGCCCCGCTACCGCGCCGGGCGCCAACCGGTCGCGTCGGCGAGCGCGTCCAGTGCGGCGTCGTACGAGCCGTCGTCACGCATGCCGTCCAACGCTTCGGCGACGTCCTCGGCGAGCGTGACCGCGCCGGCGGGAACCGCGATGCCATAACGGATACTCCCGTAGCGCACGCCCTTCACGCGTGTGACGAGCGTGCCGCCTTCGGTGCGCGCGAAGCCGGCGAGAATGGCGGCGTCGCCGGCGATCGCGTCGGCGGTGCCGACCATGAGGTCGGTGACGCATTGCGGGTAGGTGTCGCGTTCCCGCACGCGAGCATGCGGCTGCACGCCGAGCAGCGTCTCCTTCGCGCCGCTTCCGGCGACCGCGCACACGGCGCGTCCCGCGAGCGCGGACGTGGAACGGATGGTTCCGGCGTCATCCGGTCTGGCGAGCAGTCCCTGACGGGTGGTGAGATACGGTCCGGCATAGGCGGCGTCATCGTCGGCGGCGATGCCCTGTGCGTTCTCGCCACGCGTCGCATCCGTCGCGTCCGCCGCATCCGCCGTATCCGCCGTATCGTCGGCGGGCATCGGCATGCCGGCGACGACCATGTCGATAGTGCCGTCGGCGAGCAGGTCGAGACGGTTGGCGGGTTCGACCTGTTTGAAGACGATCTGTTTGTTCGCGTATCCGAGTTTCTTGGCGACGTACCGGGCGATCTCGACCTCGAATCCGCCGTAGCCGCCGTCGTGCCAGCGTGACAGTCCCGGTTCGTCGGCGGCGACGCCGATCGCGATGGTGGGGCCTTCCGGCTGCCGCACCGTGGAGGGCGCGCCGCCGCAGCCCGCCGTCACGGCGAGCGCGAGCGTCGTCAGCGCCGCGGTGAGGCCCCGCGCGACGTGCGTACGCGCGCGGGACCGCCGACGCGGACGGGCGGTTCGATTGCGGATGGCTGCCATGGGCACCGTCTCACTTGAACATGCGCGAGCGGGTGAGGAACCAGGTGACGGCAGCGGAGAGCGCCACGGAGATGAGGATGATGACGGCGAAGCCCCACGGCTTGCCGGTCAGCGGCATGCCGAGCATGCCTTCCTGGAAGTTCATGCCGTACATGGAGAAGATGAGCGTGGGGATGGACAGCGTGATGGAGATGATCGTGAAGATGCGCATCACGTTGTTCAGGTTGTTGGACACGATCGAGGCGAACGCGTCGGTCATGTTCGCGAGGACGCCGCTGTAGATGTTGGCCATCTCGATGGCCTGCTTGTTCTCGGTGATGACGTCGTCGAGCAGGTCCTCGTCGTCCGGGTACTGCTTGATGCGCTGCAGGGTGGTGAGCTTCTCCATCACGATCTCGTTCGATTTGAGGGAGGTGGTGAAGTACACCAAGGTCTTGCTCAGCTCCATGAGCATCATGATTTCGCGGTTCTGCATGGAGTGGCGCAGTTTGAGTTCGAGCTTGTCGCTTTCGCGGTCGATGATGCGCAGGTAGCGCAGGTACATGGTGGCGTTGCGGTAGAGGATCTGCAGGATGAACCTCGAGCGCATGTACGTGTTGAACCCGCGAATCGTGCCTTCCATGAACGGGTGGAGCACGGGGGTGTCCTGCATGCACACGGTGATGATGAGATGCTCGGTGACGATGATCGACAACGGGATGGTCTCGTACCAGTCGCGTCCGCCGCGTTCCTCGACGGTCGGGATGTCGACGATGACCATCGTGTAGTCGTCCTCGACGTCGACGCGGGAGCGTTCCTCGTCATCGAGCGGCGCGCGCAGGTCGGCGAGGTCGACGCCGGTTTCGGAGGCGACGGTGGCGAGCTCCACGTCGGTGGGTTCGGTCAGGCACAGCCATGAACCGTTCTCCGGTTTGTCGACCCGCTCCACTTGGCCGTTAATGGTGCTGAACATCCTCAACATCGTCTTCTCACCCGCCTTTCGCCGTATCCGCTTGCCGCGTCCATATCGTCATCCATGCGATGCGCGATTCGGGGCATCCACCCCGAAAACCTCGACAAGTCTAGTCCCATGTGCGGGACGTGCGCCATCGGATGTCACACGGGTGCGCGAATTCACGGCGAATTCGCATGTCCGTCACCAGTTGATCGGCTTCCATGCGGCCATGTGCGGGCCGCGCAGACCGGCGGGGCCGTTCTCCCAGTCGGCGAGGTTCGCGACGGGCGGGCACTGGTTGTGTTCGACGAGGTCGAACATCGGCTCGTCCGCGTGGCGGCCGTTGACGGTGTGACGTACGGTGAGACGGCTCCAGCAGGCGTTGCGCATCGAGCCGATCGCGTTCATGCCGTCCGGGTCGAGCCCCAGCAGTTCGCCGATTGTCGCGACGATCCACGAGCCGTGGCCGACGAGCATCAACGTGGTGGGTCGTTCGTCGGCATACTCGGGGTCGGCGATGATGTCGCGCACGGCTTTCGCGCCGCGCTCCCCCACGGCCCGGCGGCTTTCGACGCCGTAGGCGGTTTCGCCGCCCTCGTGCCGTTTCCACGAGGCGTAGGCTTCGGCGTCCATCGCCTTGACCTCGTCGCGTGTCATTCCCTCCCACTGCCCGAAGGACCGTTCGCGCAGGCGCGGGTCGGGTGTGACGGGAAGGCCGAGGATGTCGGCGAAGGCATGTGCGGTCCTGAGGGCGCGGAACAGGTCGGAGCTCACGACGACCATGCGTCGGCGGGCGTCGGGGGCCTCCTCGTATTCGAGCGTGCTGGCCCGTTCCCTCGCGTCCGGCCCCGGCTGCGGGATGGCCGCCGGGTCGTCGGCGAGCCGGCTCACTTTCGCCCAGTAGTAGCGGGAGGCGAGCGCGAGTCCCGCCTGGTCTGCCTGCCATTGGCCGACGATGTCGAGCGGCACGTCGATCTGCCCCTGCAATCGGCGTTGGAGGTTGTAGTTCGTGCGTCCGTGCCTGAGCATCACCACTTCGTCGATCATCATCGGTCCTTTCCGCATACCGGCCGTTCCTTCACTCACGGTCGTCCGTCTTCCAGCTTCCCACATGCCCATCCCGACGCGTCGATCCCGCATGCGCGCCGCGTGGGCCCGCATCGGCACCGATACAATGAAACGGTGCTGATGAACGATGAGACGCGCGCCTTCGTGGTGGCGCACCGGGGCGACGACGTGCGCGATCTGGCGCTGCATGCGAAACCGTCCCCCGGCGTGGATATGACGATGGCGCTGAACCAGATCGCCGGCTGGAACACGGCCCGGGTGAAGCTGCCGGAATGGGCGGCGTGCGAGGGTGTCGTCTACCCGCCGCACCTGTCGATGGAACAGTGTTCGTCCGAGGCGACGGCCCGCTACAAGGCGGACGTCGCGCGGCGCATCATCACGTCCGGCGTGGCGGACGCGACGGACGTCGCCGACTCGTCCAACGCGCCGACGACGCTCATCGACTTCACCGGCGGCTTCGGCGTGGATTTCTCGTATATGGCGCGCGCGTTCGACCATGCGGTCTACGTGGAGCGACAGGAGCATCTGTGTGAACTGGCCGCGCACAACATGCCCGCGTTGGGGCTCACGCACGCGCGCATCGTGAACGACGACGCGGCGGCGTATCTGGAGACGCTTGCCGATGATGCGGCGACGGTGGCGTTCCTCGACCCTGCCCGGCGCGACGCGCACGGCGCGCGCACCTACGCGATCGCCGACTGCACGCCGGACGTGCTCGGTATGCTCGACCGTCTGCTCGCCATCGCCCCGCACGTGATGGTCAAGCTCTCCCCGATGCTCGACTGGCACAAGACGGTCGCCGATTTCGCGGGACACGTGCGCGAGGTGCATATCGTGTCCACGGGCAACGAGTGCAAGGAGCTGCTGCTCGTCGTCGGCCGCGACGCGTGCGACGCGCCACGGGTCATGTGCGTGAACGACGGCCAGGTACTGGAATTCGATGCACGAGAGGACGTCCGCGACAACGATGAGAACGACCCGGCCCTCCTACCGGCGACCGTCCCCCTGCCATCCGCCGATGCCGACGACGCCGCCACGTGGCGATACCTGTACGAGCCGAACGCATCGGTCATGAAGGCGGGTTGCTTCCGACTGCTCGCGCGTCGGTTCGCCGTGACGCCGGTCGCACGCGACAGCCACCTGTTCGTCTCCACGGCCCCGGTCATGGAATTCCCCGGCCGAGCGTTCGCGATCGACGCGATCGCGACGATGAACAAGAAGGACCTCAGGCGTGTGACGGATGGTCTCACGCACGCGAACATCGCGACGCGCAACTTCCCGATGCCGGTCGTCGTGCTGCGCCGCAAGCTCAAACTCAAGGACGGTGGCGACGCCTACCTCTTCGCCACCACCGACGCGCGAGGACGCCACATCGTCATCCGTTCGCACAAGGTCCGATGACGCCTTGTCCGGCCATGTCCGTCCGCGTCGGCCCGGACAATCGTGACGAACGCATCGCGGAGCTCCTGCCGTCAGCCACGCCCGGCACCCGTACGAATACGATGAGGGTCCCGGCCCGGTGCATCGAAGGCGATCACCGAATCGGGACCCTCACACGACAACGGGATGGGTGCCGGGAGATTCAGTCCTTCTCGATGGTCTTGCCGGCGGTGGGGCCGGAGGCGAGGTTCTGGATCTCGGTGACTTCGAGCACCGGGATGACGGCGGGCTTCTTCGTGCCCTTCTCCTCGGCGACCTTGACCTGCTCCTCGTAGATGGCGTCATCGGAGTGCAGGGTCACGGTGCCACGGAAGCGGTAGCCCTTCTTCTCGGCGAGGTTCGCGAACGCGATGACCAGCGGGGAACCGTCCTTGAGGTTCTCGTAGGCCTGGCCGGCGGTGCGCTCGTGGTAGGCGATGTGGTTGTCGTCGAGCACGAACAGGCTCATCTTCGGACCGAGGTCGAGCTGGCCGTCCTTGGAGACGGTGGCGACCCAGCCCAGATTGTTCTCGATGAAGGTCTTCATCTCGGCGGTGATCGTTGCCATGGCAGTGTCCTTTCGTTGCAACGGACGGGTATATCCGCCAACCACATTACCCACTTCCCCGACGCGCCCGGCCGGTATCCGCTGTGAGCATGCACACATGGGCATGTCACGCCCGCGCCCGCCGTATCGTATGAGCGGCATACCGCCGTCCGCCGTAATCGACATGAGCCGGCGGACGGCACCATTCGAGAAAGGATGTCAAGGTGGGTGTGCGCATGACCCAACGGTTCGACGCCCTGCGCAGTCGCTGGTCCCGTTCGTTCCCGCCGAATCTGGCGCGTCTCATGCTATTGGCGTGCGCGGCGTTGTGGGGCGGCAGCTATCTGCTCGCCAAGGTGGCGATGGCGGCGATTCCTCCGCAATGGCTGATGACGCTGCGCATGGCGGGCGCCTGCGCGTGCATGCTCGTCCTGTTCCACCGTCGCATCCTGCCGTCCCTCAATCGTGCGATCATCGTGCCGACGCTGGTCGTCGGGCTCACCTACTGGGGCACGATGGTCACGCAGACCATCGGTCTGAAGACCATCGACCCGGGGCGCAGCGCGTTCCTGACCGCCGCGTACTGCGTGCTGACCCCGTTCGCCACGTGGCTCGTCTCACGCGTCCGCCCGCAGGCCATCAATCTGGTGGCCGGTGTGATCTGTCTCATCGGCGTCGGGTTCGTCTCGCTCAAGGACGGCATGACGCTTTCGCTGTCCATCGGCGATTGGCTGACGATCGGCACGGCGATCATCTTCTCGTTCAATCTCACCTGTCTCGGCGTGTATACGAAACGCTTCGACCCGATCGCCGTCACCTTCGTGCAGTTCGCGGTCGCCGGCGCGCTGTTCCTCGTGGGCGCCGCGGCCACCGAATCCGCTCCGAGCGCGGCATGGCTGGCCCCGCCGGTGGTGGCGAGCGTCCTGTACCTGTTCCTCGGAGCGACGATGAGCGCACAAATTATGCAGAACATCGGGCTCGCGCACGTACCCGCCTCGCAGGCATCGATCATCATGTGCACGGAAAGCCTGTTCGCCGTCTCGTTCTCCGCACTATTCTGGGGCGAAAGAATCATGTGGAGCTCACTGGTCGGGTTCGCGCTGATCTTCACGGCCGTGCTGTTGTCCGTCATCCGCCCGACGCGCCATTCGCTGCATCGCAACTAACGCCGGCGCGCGCACCGACGGCCGCCCATGTGACGCCGATATGTCGCTTCTGTGGAGATTCGCACACACATGTAAGCATTCTGAATCTTTCGTGGACGCCTCAGACTATTCCAAGCAGTTTTCGGTACGTTCTATCTTCGTGAAGAAGTTTTTCCAAGGCATATCGATGTCGCAGATCATCGCGGGATCGCTTGCCGCCGTCACCTCGTTCCTGTTGTCCGCGAAGATCGGCATCGCGGGTTCGGTCATCGGCGCGGCGGCCAGTTACGTGATCTCCACTCTGGCGGCGAACATCTACGGCACGATTCTCAGGGCCTCCGGAGAGAAACTCCAGGAGGTCAATCCGCTGAGCGGCAACTCCGGGTCCGATGCGGACGACGAGGAGTCCAAGACCGACGCGAAGGACGCCGAGAAGGACGCAACGAAGGATGCAACGGACGCGAAGTCCGATGCCGAGTCCGAGCCGTCCGACGATGGCGAAGAGACCGTCGTCGGACGGTTCAACGGCACCGAAGTGCTTGCGGCGGGCACCGCCGGCGCGAAGGGACGCCGACTCGGTATCGGCGACGTGCCGCTGCCCCCCGCTGCCGCGAACGCGACCAACGGCAACGCCAACGGACGAATCGGGCGTGTTGCCGGCTCGAACGGATTCGGCGACGTCCCTTCGACGAACACGAGCACCTACACCGTGTCCGAGCTGCGCGGCAAGCGCAAGATCGATCCGAAGCGTATGGCCATCATCGTCTCCGTGGTCAGCGGCCTGCTGGGCGTGGCGATCACGGCCGGCGTGGTCATGCTCATCACCAACGGCAACGGCACCGACACCGTGGTGCGCGACATCGTGAGCCCCTCGTCCACATCCAAGACGACGACGAACGATTCGTCCACGCAGAACACGCCGTCGACGCCGGAACAGCCGAACGACCAGAGCGGATACGATACGACCGGCGAGACCACGGACAGCACCACGGACGGCAAGACCAATAGCAAGACCGACAGCAAGACCGGGTCGACGGGCACGGACTCTTCGTCCGGAACCTCAGGCTCAGGCACAAGCGGTTCCGGCTCGTCGTCCTCCGGTTCCGGCACGACGGGCTCGTCCAGCTCCGGCACGACGGGCTCGGAATCCTCCGGCAGCAGCTCCGGTTCCAGCAGCAGCTCCGGATCATCCAGCACCACGGAAAGCGGATCCGGATCGGGAACGACCGACTCCAGCGGCACGGATTCCAGCTCTTCCAGCGGCACCGGCACCGAATCCTCCGGCACCACGAACTGACCGTTGGTGGCGTAGCCGGCTCCCGGGCCCGGCTACGCTACCAACTCCGCCAGCACAGGCATCGGCCATCTGGGGGAACAAATGCAACGAGGGCTCGTAGGAATTCCTACGAGCCCTCAGCATATCCGTGGAGCTAAGGGGATTCGAACCCCTGACCCTCTCCATGCCATGGAGATGCGCTACCAGCTGCGCCATAGCCCCGTATTCGATTATCGACTGGAAAACCCAATCACAGCAAAACCCGATAATCACCGGCTCTCGCTTCGTGGAGCTAAGGGGATTCGAACCCCTGACCCTCTCCATGCCATGGAGATGCGCTACCAGCTGCGCCATAGCCCCGTATTCGATGAGCAGCCCGCTCAAACGAACCTCGTATACATTACGACGGCAAACGCGATTCGGCAAATATCGCGTGTCGCCCGCGTGTCGCCCACGTCCATGCCAGCGACGGAGACGGGTCCGACCGATCTGATCGACCGAACCCGTCATAGTCCGTCGTAGCCCTTCACCGGCTACGCCTGCTCAGCGCTCCCTTTCCCATTCGGGAGTGTCCGCGATGGCGGGACCGTGGTTATAGTCGGCGAGACGCCAGCGGAACGTGCCGTCGGGCATGTTCATCAGCGTGAGCCGCACCCAGTGCGCATTGCGCATCGAGACGACCGTCGCGAACGTGGGATCCACGTTGTCCAATCCGAGCAGTGTCTGCAGGGTCTGTGCGATCCATGCGCCATGGGAGAACACGAACAGGTCGGTGTCCGAACCGGCCCGCGTGGCCCAGTCGTTCAACGCTTCGGCACCGCGCTCCCCCACATGGCTTTTGGGTTCGGCGCCGTATTTGAGTTCGCCGCCGCCGTGCATGCGCCATGATGCGACATCCTCGGGGTAGCGTTCGGCGAGCTCCGCGACGGCATGGCCGTCCCAGTCGCCGAAGCTGCGTTCGCGCACGCGTTCGTCGTCATGCACCTCGACCCCCGCCTCGATGCCGCCGAGCGCATCGGCGAACGCCTGCGCGGTGGCGTGCGCGCGGGAGAGATCCGAGGAGACGATGAGCCGCCCGGTGACGTTCGGCAGCCGGTCGACGTACAGCGACTTCAATGCGGCCGCCGTCTGGACGACCTGCCATCGACCGACGGCGTCGAGCGGGATGTCCACCTGCCCCTGCAGCTTGTGCGCCGCATTATAGGAGGTGCGCCCGTGCCGCACCAGGAAGACGTTCCTGACGTGACGGACCATCATTCCGCACTTTCCGGATGCGCGAGCTCCAGGTCGATCTGCGGGCAGTCGCGCCACAGGCGTTCCAGTCCGTAGAATTCGCGGGATTCCTCGTGCATGACGTGGATCACGTAGTCGCCGTAGTCGAGCAGCACCCACTGGCCTTCGGTGAGGCCTTCGCGGTCACGCGGCTTGCGGCCGTCGCACTTGAGGTAGAGGTCCTTTTCGATCTCCTCGGCGACGGCGAGCACCTGACGCTCGTTGGATGCTCCGGCGATCATCATCACGTCGGTGATGCCGAGCGGACCGGTCACGTCGAAGGCGACGATGTCGGTAGCCTTGACGCGGTCGGCCGCTTCGGCGGCGATGCGGATGTCGTCGATGGATGACTGCAGTGCGGTCATGAATCTCCTCGTGTCTGTTGCGTTGTTCTGATTGGTCCGGCAGGTTTCGTCGAGCGCGCCGGTCAGCGCTCCCAGGCGGGCTTCCAGCCTTCGACGTTGTGTTGCGTGTTCTCCGAGTACACCATGGTGTCGTCGGGAACGGCGTGGCGGATGACGGAGCCCGCGCCGGAGGTGACATTGTCGCCGACCTCGACGGGCGCGACGAGCAGGTTGCCGGCACCGATATGGCATCCCGCGCCGATTGTCGTGCGGTTCTTGTGCACGCCGTCGTAGTTGGCGGTGATGGTGCCGCCGCCGACGTTCGTGTGGTCGCCGAGTTCGGCATCGCCCACATAGCTCAGATGCGGCACCTTGGTGCCGTTGCCGATGTGCGCCTTCTTCATCTCGACGAACGCGCCGGCCTTCGCTTCCTCGCCGAAGTCGTTGCCTTGACGCAGGTACGTCCACGGGCCGATGTTGGTGGCGCGGCCGATGTGCGATTCCTGCACGCGGGAGCGTTCGACGACCGCCTCGGCGTCGACGGTCGCGTCGATGAGCGTCGAGTACGGTCCGACGACCGCTTCCTCGCCGATGACCGTATGCCCTTGCAGGAACGTGCCGGGCAGGATGGTAGCGTCGCGCCCGATCTCGACGTCGTCCTCGATCCACGTGGTCTCCGGGTCGAGGATGGTGACGCCGTCACGCATCCAAGCCTCGCATACGCGACGGTTGTGCGCCTTGGCGAGCGCGGCGAGCTGCACGCGGTCGTTGACGCCTTCGACGCTTAAGGGGTCGGGGGCGGTGAACGCGCCGACCTTGCCCGCCTCACGGGCGGTCTCCAGCGCGTCGGTGAGGTAGAACTCGCCCTGCGCGTTGTTGGACTTGAGGTCGGCGATGGCGCGGGCGAGCAGTTCCGCATCGAACACGTACACGGAGGTGTTCACCTCCTGTACGGCGAGTTCGCTGCGGTTGGCGTCCTTCTGTTCGACGATGCGCAGCACGTTGCCCTCACGGTCGCGGATGATGCGGCCATAGCCGGTCGGATCGTCAAGCACGGTGGTCAGCACGGTGGCACCGTCGCCCGACTCGTTGTGGAATTCGACGAGGCGGCGCAACGTGTCGGCGTCGAGCAGCGGCATGTCGGACGCGGCGATGAGCACGGGGCCGGTCAGCGGCCCGTCCGCGGCGAGCTGCGCCATCGCGCACTGCACGGCGCGGCCGGTGCCGGGAATGTCGTCCTGGTTGACGATGGTGACGTTCTCGTCGTAGGAGCGCGCGGCGGCGGTGACGCGCTCGGCCTGGAAGTGGACGACCACGGCGAGCGTGGCGGGGTCGAGCGCCCTGACGGAGTCCATTACACGGTTGAGGAAGGTCTTGCCGGCGAAGGTGTGCAGCACCTTCGGCTTCTTGGATCGCATGCGGGTGCCTTCTCCCGCGGCGAGGATGATTGCGGCGGTCACTGCCGAGGATGCCATAAGCGTGTCGTTCCCTTCACTTGGCGTGTCATCTGTTTCCAGCACTAACGATAGACGGCCGCCCGGATGAGCCGGACGGCCGTCTGCTGCGGTGTAGGCGTTCCCCCACCTGGATTCGAACCAAGACAAAGGGTTCCAAAGGCCCGTGTGCTGCCATTACACCATGGGGGACCGGCGGCGTTCGCCGCCAAGTGTTTATTTATACCATAAGGTCAGGCGAAAAGGAAACCCTGACCGTGGTGTTCGGGATATGTGTCGAACAATTCGGCCACGGAACCGTCCTCGAACACGGCGCGGATGGCGCCGGCGAGCAGCGGGGCGATGGACAGGACGGTCAGCCCGTCCCAACGCTTCTCCTCGGGGATCGGCACGGTGTCGGTGAGGACGACCTCGCGCGCGCCGCTCTCTTTGAGGCGGTCGACCGCAGGGCCGGACAGCACGCCGTGCGTGGCGACGACGGTGACGGAGTTGGCCCCCGCCTCGCGCAGCACCTTGCATGCGCCGGCGATGGTGCCGGCCGTGTCGATGAGGTCGTCGACGAGCACGCAGTCCTTGCCCTTGACGTCGCCGACGACGCGGTTGGCGACGGCCTGGTTCGGGCGGGTGATGTCACGCGTCTTGTGGACGAAGGCGAGCGGACCGCCGCCGAGACGCTGCGCCCACTGCTCGGCCACGCGGATGCGGCCGGCGTCCGGGGAGACGACGGCGACGTTGTCGAGATGATCTTGGAAACGGTCGCGGATGTAGTCGACGAGCACCGGCATGGCGATGAGGTGGTCGACCGGGCCGTCGAAGAAGCCCTGGGACTGCGCCGCATGCAGATCGACGGACATGATGCGGTCGGCGCCGGCGGTCTTGAGCAGGTCGAAGATGAGACGGCAGGAGATGGGCTCACGGCCGCGGTGCTTCTTGTCCTGACGCGAGTAACCGAGCAGCGGGCAGACCGCGGTGATGGAGCGGGCGGAGGCGCGCTTGAGCGCGTCGATCATGATGAGCTGCTCCATGATCGCCTTGTTGATCGGCTTGTAGTGGCTTTGCAGCACGAACACGTCGGCACCACGGACCGATTCGGTGTAGCGCACGTACATCTCGCCGTTCGCGAAGTCGTATGCGGTGGTTTCCAGCACGTCGATGCCGAGCTGATCGGCGACGTCCTGCGCGAGTTTCGGATGAATCCTTCCCGTGACGAGAATAAGGTTCTTGTCGGGCTTCCCTTCGAGGATTGCGCTCACCGTATCTCCCAAACGTTGTTTGCAGTTATCAATGGACGAAATTCAAGTGTAATGGCCGTTGCCGACCGGCTCCCCGCCGCGCGCCGCCCCTTGCGATCGGGGTACGGCTCGCGACGGGGCGCCGGTCAGTGGCCGGCGTCGATCCACGCCTGGATGGACTGTCTGACCGCCTGCGCGTAGATGTCGCTGCTCGCGCTGGGATGGATGCCGTCGGCGGCGAGGACGTCGGCGTGCGCGGTCGCCATCGCGTTCCAGTCGGCGACCACGACGTTGTCGGGGTGGGCGGCGGCGAAGTCGGCGAGCAGCTGGTTGTTCTGCGGGATCCACGTACGGTCGCCGTGCGCGTTGACGAGCACGAGCACGCGGTCGGAGCCGACCATGTTCAGATACTGGTCGAGCTGCTCGGGCGGCACGGGCCCGTTGGTGGCGAGTCCGAGGACGACCCATTGGCGCAATCCGGCCCCCTTGGCGGAGAGGATGCCGAATCCGGCGAAGCTGGAGCGGGACACCTGCGCGTCGAGGTCGATGCCGGGGAACATGCCCTCAAGTCCTTTGGAACCGGCGAGCATGACGGAATCGCCGACGGCGGTGATCTGGTCTCCGGCGGGCATGGTGTGCGGCGGCTTGCGCGGCGTGGGCACCTGCGAGCGCCCGAGCGCCCGTTCGGCGGTCAGGCGCGCGCTCTGTTGTTCCAGCGCGATCTCGACGGAGGTCTGCTCCGGAGCGTCCTTGACCGCGTAGACGCCTCCGCCCACGACGAGCAGCAGCGTGACGACCGAGGCGACGGCGCGCACGACGTCCTTCCACGTCGATCCGGGACCGGGCACGATGATCGAACTGATGCCGCCCCTGGCCGCGGGACGCTCGATGAGGATCCACGAGACCGCAGTGGCCGCCACGGCGATGACCAAGGTCACGGGCAGCACCCACAGACCCACATCCATCCCGGGTAGGAGACGCGGCAGCGTGGCGGAGATGATGAGCCACACGGGCCAATGCCACAGGTACAGGCCGTATGAATACCGTCCGATCAGGGCGAGCGGGCGGAATACGAACTGGGATTGCATCCACGAGTCGGTCTGGACGGTGCCGCCGATGAGCAGCACGGACAGGACGCTCGCCAACGGAATCCCCCATTGGAACGCGTCGGCGTCCTGGTCGCCGCGCACGGCCATGTCGATGAGCGCGATGACGGCGACGAACGCGACCGCCGGCGCGAGGACGCGCCGCATGCGCGTGGTCCACGGGAGCCGTTCGCCCGTGACGACGCGGTGATGGGTGGCGACCCATGCGAGCGCGACGCCGAGCATGAAGCCCGTGGCATGCGTATCGGTACCGAAGTAGACGCGGGTGGGGTCCTTCCCCGGCTCGTAGAGGAGGTTCATCGACAAGGCGCTGCCGGCGGCGAGCGCGATCGGCACGAGGACGGCGCAATGGGTGCGTCGTATGCGATGCATGACCCATGCGACGAGCGGCACGACGAGGTAGAGCTGCATGAGCACGGAGACGAACCACAGGTGCCGCAACAGCTGCGGGCTCATCTGGGCGAAGTAGCTGTTGCCGCTGGCGACCGCATACCAGTTGTAGCAGCCGAGCGCCACGGTGACGATCTGGTCGCGGATATGGACGAGCAGATCGCGGTCGAGGCACCATGCGGCGAAGCCGACGGCGGGCACCATGAGCACCAGCGCCGGGTAGAGCCTGACGAATCTTCTGGGCCAGTACTGTTCCAGTCCGATTCCCGCGCCTTCCGCGAGACGCGTGAACATCCCCGTCGCGGCGAGGAAGCCGGAGACGGTGAGGAACACGTCCACACCGTAGAATCCTCCCGGCAGCCACGACTGCTCGCAGTGATACAGGATGATGGCGATGAGGGCGAGCCCCTTGATGCCGTCCAATCCGACGAAATGCCGACGTGCCACTGTTTCTTCTCTACTTCTCGTTGTCGTTGTTTTCCCTGTTGCTCTCCGGCGTACGGCGTCGAGCCGCAGCCAATGACAGACTAGTGACACACCCCCACCAACACGCCCTATGGCCGCGGACGCACACGTGTCGTTCAAAAAAGGCCCGGAACGTTCACAACGTTCCGGGCCATGCCGTTCACCGGCAGGCGGGATACGGGGGCGTGCGCCTCATCCCGCGATCACTCCCATTCGATGGTCGCCGGCGGCTTGGAGGTGCAGTCCAGCACGACGCGGTTGATCTGACGGCATTCGTTGGTGATGCGGGTGGAGATCGCCGCGAGCACGTCATAAGGCACGCGCGACCAGTCGGCGGTCATGGCGTCTTCGGAGGAGACGGGGCGCAGGACGATGGGCGAGCCGTAGGTGCGTTCGTCGCCCTGGACTCCGACGGAGTGGACGTCGGCGAGGAGCACGACGGGGCACTGCCAGATGTCGCGGTCGAGACCGGCCTTGGTGAGCTCCTCGCGGGCGATGGCGTCGGCCTCACGCAGGACGTCGAGGCGTTCGCGGGTGATCTCGCCGACGATGCGGATGCCGAGGCCCGGACCGGGGAACGGCTGGCGCCAGACGATCTCGTCGGGCAGGCCGAGCTCGGTGCCGATGGCGCGCACCTCGTCCTTGAAGAGGGTGCGCAGCGGTTCGACGAGCTGGAACTTGATGTCCTTGGGCAGGCCGCCGACGTTGTGGTGGCTCTTGATGTTGGCCGCGCCGTCGCCGCCGCCGGATTCGACGACGTCCGGGTAGAGGGTGCCCTGCACGAGGAACTTCACTTCCTTGCCGCGGGCGCCGGCCTCCTCGAGGACCTGCAGCTGGGCCTTCTCGAAGGTGCGGATGAACTTCTCGCCGATGATCTTGCGCTTGCGCTCCGGCTCGGAGACGCCCTTGAGCGCGTCGAGGAAGTCGTCGGCCGCGTCGACGGTGATGAGGCGGATGCCGGTGGCTTCGACGAAGTCGTGCTTGACCTGCTCGACCTCGCCCTTCCTGAGCAGGCCGTGGTCGACGAAGACGCAGGTGAGCTGGTCGCCGATGGCCTTGTGGACGAGAGCCGCGGCGACGGCGGAATCAACGCCGCCGGACAGGCCGCAGATCACTTCGGCGTCGCCGACCTGCTCGCGGATCTTCGCGACCTGGTCCTCGATGATGGAGGACGCGTCCCAATCGGAGCCGAGACCGGCGCAGTCGTGCAGGAACGTTTCGATGAGCTTCTGGCCGAGCGGCGTGTGCTTGACCTCGGGGTGCCACTGCACGCCGTACAGCTTGCGGGACTCGTCGGCCATGGCGGCGACGGGAGCGCCTTCGGTGTGGGCGAGCACCTCGAAGCCTTCGGGGGCGGTCTTGACGGCGACGCCGTGGCTCATCCACGTGCTCTGCTCGACCGGGGAGCCTGCGAGGATGGCGTCGGCGTGGTCGATGACGGTCTCGGTCTTGCCGTACTCGCCGAGCGCGGCCTTGTCGACGTCGGCGCCGAGGGCGTAGGCCATGGCCTGGAAGCCATAGCAGATGCCGAGCACGGGGACGCCCGCCTCGAACAGCTTCTTGTCGACGCGCGGGGCGCCGGGCTCGAACACGGAGGCGGGGCCGCCGGAGAGGATGATCGCCTTCGGATCCTTGGCCAGCATCTCGTCGACGGGCATCGAATGGGGCACGAGTTCGGAATAGACGTTGGCCTCACGGACGCGGCGAGCGATGAGCTGGGCGTACTGGGCGCCGAAGTCGACGACGAGCACAGGACCTGTTGCCATGGATGTTCCCCTAACGTTTATCGGGATGTAACTTGATGACTTGCCGAATCATTATCCCCGCCGAACAAGACAAGGGGAAATGGCCGTTTTCCTGTGCGGAAAACGCACTTCCTTCACATGGCCGTCCCGTCAACACGCCGGGAGTGAACATAACGAAACGAACGTGCCATACCTCACAACAAACATTGTTTTCATTGATATTCCAACGTTTTCATTTCATCGACACGGATTTTCGATGTGCACAATCACACGGGCAATTCACACAAAACCAGCAAAAAACGCAACAATCCCGAACACACCCGCAAGAAATCGTTCAAAAGTCGTGTTGTCCTCGTACCATAACGAGTGATTGGGAGCGGAAACCGCGTAGTCGCAAGGCTGCGGGGCACCGCGACCGAGTGGAAATAATCAATCGCGCGACGATCGCACGATCGGCGCGCAGGAGTACAGGAGTACACATGACGAGTCCTGTTATTGGCACCCCTTGGAAGAAGCTGAACGCTCCGGTTTCCGAGGAGGCCCTCGAAGGCGTTGACAAGTACTGGCGCGTTGCCAACTACCTCTCCATCGGCCAGATCTACCTGCGTAGCAACCCGCTGATGAAGGAGCCCTTCACCCGCGAGGACGTCAAGCACCGTCTGGTCGGCCACTGGGGCACCACCCCGGGCCTGAACTTCCTGATCGGCCACATCAACCGCTTCATCGCCGATCACGGCCAGAACACCGTGATCATCATGGGCCCGGGCCACGGCGGCCCGGCCGGCACCTCGCAGTCCTACCTGGACGGCACCTACACCGAGACCTTCCCGAAGATCACCAAGGATGAGGCCGGTCTGCAGAAGTTCTTCCGCCAGTTCTCCTACCCGGGCGGCATCCCGTCCCACTTCGCTCCGGAGACCCCGGGCTCCATCCACGAGGGTGGCGAGCTGGGTTACGCCCTGTCCCACGCCTACGGCGCCATCATGGACAACCCGAGCCTGTTCGTCCCGGCCATCGTCGGCGACGGTGAGGCCGAGACCGGCCCGCTGGCCACCGGCTGGCAGTCCAACAAGCTCGTGAACCCGCGCACCGACGGCATCGTGCTGCCGATCCTGCACCTCAACGGCTACAAGATCGCCAACCCGACCATCCTGTCCCGCATCTCCGACGAGGAGCTCCACGAGTTCTTCCACGGCATGGGCTACGAGCCGTACGAGTTCGTCGCCGGCTTCGACGATGAGGACCACATGTCCATCCACCGTCGCTTCGCCGAGCTCTTCGAGTCCATCTGGGACGAGATCTGCGACATCAAGGCCGCGGCCAACACGGACAACATGCACCGTCCGTTCTACCCGATGCTGATCTTCCGCACCCCGAAGGGCTGGACCTGCCCGAAGTACATCGACGGCAAGAAGACCGAGGGCTCCTGGCGTTCCCACCAGGTGCCGCTGGCTTCCGCCCGCGACACCGAGGCCCACTTCGAGGTCCTCAAGAACTGGCTCGAGTCCTACAAGCCGGAGGAGCTGTTCGACGAGAACGGCGCCGTCAAGGACGATGTCCTCGCCTTCATGCCGAAGGGCGAGCTGCGCATCGGCGCCAACCCGAACGCCAACGGCGGCGTGATCCGCAAGGATCTCGACCTGCCGGCGCTCGAGGACTACGAGGTCAAGGAAGTCAAGAAGTACGGCCACGGCTGGGGCCAGCTCGAGGCCACCCGCACCCTCGGTGCCTACACCCGCGACATCATCGCCCGCAACATGCACGACTTCCGCATCTTCGGACCGGATGAGACCGCCTCCAACCGTCTGCAGGCCTCCTACGAGGTCACCAACAAGCAGTGGGATGCCGGCTACATCTCCGACGAGGTCGACGAGCACATGCACGTCTCCGGCCAGGTCGTCGAGCAGCTGTCCGAGCACCAGATGGAAGGCTTCCTCGAGGCCTACCTGCTCACCGGCCGTCACGGCATCTGGAGCTCCTACGAGTCCTTCGTGCACGTGATCGACTCCATGCTCAACCAGCACGCCAAGTGGCTCGAGGCCACCGTTCGTGAGATCCCGTGGCGCAAGCCGATCGCTTCCATGAACCTCCTGGTCTCCTCCCACGTCTGGCGTCAGGACCACAACGGCTTCTCGCACCAGGATCCGGGCGTCACCTCCGTGCTGCTGAACAAGTGCTTCCACAACGACCACGTCATCGGCATCTACTTCGCGACCGACGCGAACATGCTGCTGGCCATCGCCGAGAAGTGCTACAAGTCCACCAACAAGATCAACGCCATCATCGCCGGCAAGCAGCCGGCCGCCACCTGGCTGACCCTCGACGAGGCTCGCGCCGAGCTCGAGAAGGGTGCCGCCGCTTGGGATTGGGCCTCCACCGCGAAGTCCAACGATGAGGCCGAGGTCGTGCTTGCCGCCGCCGGCGATGTCCCGACCCAGGAGATCATGGCCGCTTCCGACAAGCTCAAGGCCATGGGCATCAAGTTCAAGGTCGTCAACGTGGCTGATCTGCTCTCCCTGCAGTCCGCCAAGGAGAACGACGAGGCCCTGACCGACGAGGAGTTCGCCGACATCTTCACCGCCGACAAGCCGGTGCTGTTCGCGTACCACTCCTACGCGCACGACGTGCGTGGCCTGATCTACGATCGCCCGAACCACGACAACTTCAACGTCCACGGCTACGAGGAGGAAGGCTCCACCACCACGCCGTTCGACATGGTTCGCGTGAACCGCATCGATCGCTACGAGCTGACCGCCGAGGCTCTGCGCATGATCGACGCCGACAAGTACGCCGATGAGATCCAGAAGCTCGAGGACTTCCGTCAGGAAGCCTTCCAGTTCGCGGTCGACAACGGCTACGATCACCCGGATTACACCGACTGGATCTACTCCGGCGTGAACACCGAGGAGAAGGGCGCCGTCACCGCCACCGCCGCCACCGCTGGCGACAACGAGTGACGCATCTCCTCTCCATGAGGTGATCGCATCCCGTAAGGGCTGAAATGAGGGCTCGGGTTCCATACCCGAGCCCTCATTTCGTATATTCGGACGATATTTCGAACGTAATCGAGGCATCTTCATGCAACTTTCCCGATTTTCCCGGCAACACGGACGTGAACGATAACAACCGCCGCTACAATGATGTGTGGTTACATCCACCACTGAATCATCAAAGGAGACTGACCCCAGTGACCGTCACCCGTGTATACATCGCAAGCCCCGAGGGCGCCAATGGCCGCAACGTCGTCGCATACGGCGTCCTCAACGCGCTGACCTCCAAGTACAAGACGATGGTGTTCCGCCCCGCCGTGTCCAACCACGACCACTTCACGCCCGTCCTGCTCGCCGCCTCGAACGCCGGCCTCGGCGTCGCCCTGTCCACCGGACTCGACATCCACAAAGTGCGTGCCGACAAGGAGACCGCCCGCGGCGACATCGTCGGCGCCTTCAACGACGCGTGGACCATCTCCCATTCCGATGCCGCGCTCATCGTCGGCACCGACAAGTCGCATGTCAACGATCCGACGACCTACGAGTTCAACGCGAACGTCGCGGCGGATCTGCAGGCCGGCGTGTTCCTGTCCATCTGCACCATCGACCGCTGGCCGGACGAGCTGGACGAGACCGTGAAGCTGTCCGTCGAAGGCATGGAGGCCGCCGGCAACCGGGTGCTCGGCATCTTCGTGACCGGCTGCGACCCGCGCCACGCGTTCTCCGTCAAGCAGACCCTCGCCAAGTACGGCCTTCCCGTGTGGACGATCCCGCAGGTGCCGTTCACCGACGAGTCGAACAAGAACCTCGCGCTCGAGACGTTCCGAGCGAACGCTCCCACCGAGGAGGTGCTCGCCGCGCTCGACGTGGACGTCGACTTCCCGATCACCCCCTACGCGTTCCAGTACGGGCTCATCGGCAAGGCCAAGTCGAACAAGAAGACGATTGTGCTGCCGGAAGGCGAGGAGGACCGCATCATCAAGGCGGCCGACTTCCTGCTCGAACGCGAGGCGGTGAACCTCATCATCGTGGGCGAGAAGGACGCCATCCTCGCGCGTGGCGAAGAGCTCGGCCTGAAGTACCTCGACCGCGCCCGGTTCCAGTCCATGGACGATGAGGAGATCCTCAAGCCGATGGTCGCCAAGCTGTGCGAGCTGCGCGCCAAGAAGGGCATGACCGAGGAGCAGGCCCGCAAGCAGCTCAAGGACGCCAGCTACTTCGGCACCATGCTCGTCGTGCTCGGGTACGCCGACGGTCTGGTCTCCGGCTCCGTCAACTCCACCGCCAACACGGTGCGTCCGGCGCTGCAGGTCATCAAGACCAAGCCCGGCCAGAAGCTCGTCTCCGGCGCGTTCCTCATGTGCTTCAAGGACCATGTGGCCGTGTTCGCCGACTGCGCCATCAACCTGAACCCGGATGCCGAGCAGCTTTCCGAGATCGCCATCCAGTCCGCCGAGACCGCGCGCGCGTTCGGCATCGAGCCGAAGGTCGGTATGCTCTCCTACTCCACGCTCGGCTCCGGCAAGGGCCCGGACGTGGACATCGTCGAGGAAGCGACGAAGCTCGTCAAGGAGAAGGCACCGGATCTGCCGGTCGTCGGCTCCATCCAGTTCGACGCCGCATGGTCGCCCACCGTCGCCGCCACCAAGGCGAAGGGCAACGACGTCGCCGGTCATGTCAACGTGTTCGTGTTCCCGGATCTGTGCGCCGGCAACATCGCCTACAAGGCCGTGCAGCGCTCCTCCGGCGCCCTCGCCATCGGCCCGGTGCTGCAGGGACTCAACAAGCCGGTCAACGACCTGAGCCGCGGCGCGCTGGTGCAGGACATCGTCAACACCGTCGCCCTCACCGCCGTCACCGCCCAGTGAACGTTCACGCGGGCTTCCCGTCATTCGGCGGGAAGCCCGCGTTTTGTAGCAAGCAACGAGTATTCTAAACACTTGGAAAGCCGTGTTTCACGGTACGACAACCACAATGGAGGATGCCCACAATGGCGAAAACCGTCCTTGTCATCAATTCCGGTTCCAGCTCGATCAAGTACCAGCTGGTGGACCTCGAGACCGGTGAGGGTCTCGCTTCCGGCCTCGTCGAGAAGATCGGCGAACCGGTCGACGGCCACTACAAGCACGAGTACAACGGCGAGAAGCACGAGCTCGAGGAGCCGATCCACGATCACGAGCAGGGTCTGAAGCGCGTCCTCGGCTTCTTCGAGGAGTACGGCCCGAAGCTGGCCGATGCCGGCATCGTCGCCGTCGGCCACCGCGTCGTCCAGGGCGGCTCCATCTTCCCGAAGCCGGCCCTCGTCACCGACAAGACCATCAACCAGGTCAAGGATCTGGCTGTCCTCGCCCCGCTGCACAACGGCCCGGAGGCCAAGGGCGCCGAAGTCATGCGCTCCCTGCTGCCGGACGTGCCGCAGATCTTCGTCTTCGATTCCTCCTTCTTCTTCCAGCTGCCGAAGGCCGCCAGCACCTACGCGCTGAACAAGGAGATCGCCGACCGTTACCACATCCGCCGCTACGGCGCCCACGGCACCTCCCACGAGTTCATCTCCTCCGTGGTGCCCGAAGTCGTCGGCAAGCCGGCCGAGGGCCTCAAGCAGATCGTCCTGCACATCGGCAACGGCGCCTCCGCCTCCGCCGAAGTGTCCGGCAAGCCGGTCGAGACCTCCATGGGTCTCACCCCGCTTGAGGGTCTGATGATGGGCGGCCGCACCGGCGACATCGACCCGGCCGTGGTCTTCCACCTCATCCGCAACGCCCACATGAACGTGGACGAGCTCGACGCCCTGTTCAACAAGCGTTCCGGCATGATGGGCATGACCGGCTTCGGCGATCTGCGTGAGGTTCACCGTCTGGTGGCCGAGGGCAACGAGGACGCCAAGCTCGCCCTTGACGTCTACGTGCACCGCATCGTGAGCTACATCGGCAACTACACCTACCAGATGGGCGGCTGCGATGTGATCACCTTCACCGCCGGCGTCGGCGAGAACGACGACATCGTGCGCAAGATGGTGTGCGACAAGCTCGCCCCGTTCGGCGTGAAGCTCGACGAGGAGAAGAACGCGACTCGTTCCAAGGAGCCGCGCATCATCTCCACCCCGGACTCCTCCGTGGTCATCGCCGTCATCCCGACGAACGAGGAGCTGGCCATCGCCCGCAAGTCCGCCGCCATCGCCGAGGCCGGCGAGGACACCTACGGCAACAAGTTCGCCAAGTGAGTCCATCGCTCCGACGCGTCCGACCGGTCGCATAGCACTGGCATAGCATGAGGAAGCCCCCGATCTCCGTTCACGGAGGTCGGGGGCTTCCCTATGCCGCCAGGCTGTTCCGGTGACCCGAGGATGCCGGATTCCGTCGCCGCTACTCTCCCAGTAGGCCGCGCCACATGCCCACGAAGTCGGGCAGCGTCTTGCGCGTGGTCTGCACGTCGACGATGTGCACACCGGACACCGCCAGCGCGATCATCGCGGCGAACGTGGCCATACGGTGATCCGCATACGTTTCCATCACCGCGCCATGCAGCGTGTCATGCGGCACGGGCGTGATTGCAATGCCGTCGGGCAGCTCCTCCGCCGTTCCCCCGATGCGTTCGATTTCGGTGACGAGGGCCTCCAGACGGTTGGTCTCATGCCCGCGCAGATGACCGATGCCGATCATGCGAGTCGGCGCGTCGGCGAACACGAGTATCGCGGCGAGTGACGGCGCGATCTCACCGGCCGCGGTCAGATCGAAATCGCCGAGACCGTGGATCGTCCCGTCGGACGTGACCTGGCAGTACCGCACACCATCCTCTTCGGGGAACGTGACCGTCGCGCCCATGCGTTCCAGGTAACCGGGCAGCAGACCGCCCGGCTGCGTGGTCTCGACCGGCCAGTGCGGCACGCGCACGCTGCCGCCGGCGATGAGCGCCGCACCGAGGAACGGCGCCGCATTCGACAGATCCGGTTCGACGACCACGCGTTCCGGCAGCTGCAGCGCACGTGGCGCGACCGTCCATTCCCGTCTCGCTTCGTCCGCGGACACCGCTCCCCCGGCACCGTTCACGTCGGCGACGGTCATGCGGATGTGCGGCAGACTCGGCGTCTTCTCCCCCGTATGCGTGAGCGCGAGACCTCCCGCCAGACGGGAGCCGACGAGCAGCAGGCCGGAGATGAACTGCGATGATCCGGACGAGTCGATCGACACGCGCGCGGGCTTGTCGGATGCGTCCGAAGCCGCGTCGGCGGGCGGCGTGACAGTGAACGGCAGGAATCCTTCCTCACCGTGATATTCGATCGTCGCGCCCAACTGTTCCAGACCGTCGAGCACGGGCTTCATCGGACGCGCGTACGCCTGCTCGTCACCGTCGAACCGCACCGGAGCGTCGGCGAACAGGGCAAGCCCCGGTACGAAGCGCATCACCGTACCGGCGAGACCGCAGTACACGTCCACATTGCCATGGAAACGTCCGTCGGCGGGCGGCGTGACGGTGACGGTCGTCTCGTTCTCCGGATCGACGGCGCAGGTCACGCCGAGCGCCTCCAACGCGCCCATCATCAGTTCGGTGTCGCGCGAGCGCAGCAAGCCGACGAGGGTGACCGGCTTGCCGCCCAACGCGGCGAGGATCAGATACCTATTGGACAGGGATTTGCTGCCGGGAATGGTGACCGTGGCGTGCAACGGGCCGTCCGCCATCGGCGCGGCCCACAGGTTCTTCTGCGTTTCACTCATAGCCACCATCGTATCGGCATCATGGCCGATGGTGACGGAATCGTCCGCCAAAGACGTGCGCCACGTCTCGCTGTACACTGTGTACGGGACACTACGCGCGGGACACGACGCACGGCGCACAACGCAACATGCTACTTGGATTGCTCCGCATATCCTTCTTTGAGCGCCGTGTTGAGCTTCTGTAGCAGCGTGGAGGGATTCGCATTCTCACGCGACTGACGCAGCTTGTCCTGGAAATCGTTGATCGCGCCCGACGAAGCATCGAGGTCGACCAATTGCGAGGCAAGCGTCTGAAGCTGCTGTGCCTGATCCGACCCCGAGCTGATGGAGGACGGGGCACCGAGCGCCTTGATCTGGTCGATCACGGCGGTCATCTGGTCGAGCGACTGGGTGAGCGTCGAAGAGAATTCGGAGACGACTTTCGCCTTCGCCTTCGCCAACGGTTCCGTCGCCGTGCGGCAGGAGGCGATGTACTGCTCGTACTGGGTGGTGAAATCGCTGTCGTACACCGTGCCGCTCGGCGTGTTTCCGCAGGCGTCGTTCATCGTGGACAACGCCTCGGCCGATGCGGCGAGGTTCGTGGACAGTTCCGCGAACCGGTCGGCCTGACGCGCGTAGGAATCATAGGCGGCAGACACGTTCGCATCTTTGTTGGCTTTGAGATCGGCGAACGAGGCCGCGGACTCACGCAGTTTCGTCGCCTGCACCTTCAGCACGCTCACCTTCTGGGCGTCATAGGCGGTGTCCTGTGAGTACAGGAATCCGAGCGCGTCATCGATTGCGGAGGATGTCTTGTCGTACTGCCGCTGCATCGCGACGGTCTGTTTCGTGCCCGCCGCATAGTCGGCCGCACGCACCGATCCGAACGGACGGATGACGACGAGCGTGACGACCAATGCGATGACGACAAGCGCGGCAACGACGGCTCCAGCCACCACGGCGATCGACGGACGACGCCGAGGAATGTCGACGGGAGCCATCAACGCATCGAAGTCGGGAACGTCAAGTGGATTACGCGGAGTCTCTTCCGATACGACGGCGTCATCGTCGACATCGTCGGCGTCATCGGCCGTGTCTCCCGTTGCGGCGGGCGCATCATCGGAGATGACTCCGGACACGTCGTCTGGCATGCTGACGGATGTGCCCGTATCGGACGTTCCGATTGACGATCCTGCATCGGACGTGGCGGGCGCATCAAACGAAGCGGGTGCATCGAGCACGGAAGACACATCGGACGTGACGGACGCATCGAACGCGTCCAAAGGCGGAATGACCGTCGTTTCCTCGCCATGCTCCAGTTCGTCCGCGATGGGACCCTCCCCCTGCTTGTCGTCGGTCATGGCCTCTCCCTCTATATGACGGGTGACGGGAAACATAGCACGAATACGGCGATGCGTCCGCGCGGTTGCGTCAATCAGTGTACCGACGAGAGAAGACGGCGACGTATCGGGCTTCTCAGGTGTTTCGGGCGACTTGGCCATCTCGGTTATCTCGGCCATACGGGTATATCGGACGCGACGGAGCCCCCACCGACCGACACCCCTGCCTGCCGCAGGCCTCGGAGACTTCAGCGGTCGGAGGCGATGCGCGACTCGGGCATAACGACGCGACCGGCTTCCTGTCCGTTCGTCTGCGCGTTCGTCTGCGCATGTATGAGCTCCATGGAGACGCGATCCGCCTCGATGGCGGCGATCTGACGCGAGAACACGATAAACCAGCCGAGGAACAACATGCCGGCGAGCGCCTCCACGTTGGTGAGGGTATTGCGGCCGAGCATCATGTTGCCCCAGAACACGGCGCACAGGAGCGCGGCCAGATCGGAGCCGACCATGACGACCCTGCTGATGCGTGGAGCCAGCCATGGCAGCATGAGGAACAGGACGAGCATGACGAACGGCAGGCCCTTCGCGCAGATGTTGTGCATGAGGTTGTGGGGTGTGTAGCGGAATGCGCCGATGCCGATGAACGCGAGACCGGAGACGGTGAGCAGCGCGGACAGCACGGCCATGCGGATCCGGAAATGGGGGATGTCGAAACCGTGGTTCGGATCCTCGCGCGTGCGGTCATGCCACAGACGCATGAGCCGCTCGGTGGTGACGAGTTCCGACACGGCGAAGTAGCTGACGATGATGACGCATACGCCGGCGAGCATGAGCGTCGAATTGAACATGGTGGCGGCGAACGTGGTGCGGTCGCCGAGCTGGGAGAAGTTGTTGTGATACCAGTACGGATCGTCAGTGGTGAGTCCGGCGACGCACACGCCGGAGATCACGAAGAACGGCAGCAGCGAGGCGAGCGTCTTGGCGCTCATCATCTCCGCCTGTACGAACGTCATGTATCCGACGACACCGGCGAACGCGGCGCACACGGACGACATGTAGCCGACGAACAGCGTGCCCATCATCTCGTTGATGGCGCCGAGCAGCGCGAACGTGGACAGGAACGTGGTGGCCGCGTACACGACGGATAGGGCGAGCGTCTCGAAGGTGCGGCGCAACGGCACCAGCCACCCGGCCTTGAGCGTCATCGATTTGGAATGGCTCATATATCCGGAGCAGAAGGAAAGGACGGCGCAGGCGGCGACGATGCCGGAGCATACGGAGAAACGACGCTGCGTCACCTGCCAGATGGCCGGCGCGTATTCCAAGTACAGATTCATGCCGACGGCGCCGACGAATGCGCACAGGATGAAGGCGACGAGACCTCCCGTCTCGGCGCGCTGGTGCCGTCCCATGCGCATCGTCTCCATGGTTCCGTCTTCCTCCGTTCGACTGTCGCACCCGATGCCGACGCGGCCTCCGCATGCGTTTCGCGGTGTCCACGCCGCAGTCGCCGATGGACGGAGTGGCGCGCACGTCCATCTGTATTGTACAATGATTGATTGTGCCCGCTACAGGCGGCACGACGGGCTGTGGCGCAGTTTGGTAGCGCGCTTGCTTTGGGAGCAAGACGTCGCAGGTTCAAATCCTGTCAGCCCGACCGATAAGCCCTACTCCCGCTTGGGATGTAGGGCTTCTTCTTTTTGCGTTGGCGGCTCCGGTAACACGATTCCGGTGTTACCGGGATGACCGAAACCGGTAACATATTCTGGCTCTTCGCATTATGGTGTGTATGGATCGCGCGCCTGTGGTTGCCGCCCCTCTCCCGCTGACGGGATGGGACGCGTGGTGTTGGAGGGTGGGCGCAGGTTGGAGGTGCCGTGATGCCGGGCCATGCGGCCGTAGCTCTCTTATTTCCTCCCGTATTTCCTCCCGCTGGCGGGAGGTGGCGCGTAGCGTCGGAGGGTGGTTGCGGGTCGGGATCCGGTGTGTTCGCCGGTGAGGGACCGGTCGTTTCGGGCGGGAGCCAGTGTTGGGCCGGTCGTTTCGATTGTGGGGCCGGTCGTTTTCAGGGGAATGTTCGGCGGACGCGTGCGGCGCGCGGCTTCCCATCCCCATGTCTCCGGCGGGACTGCTCCACAACACGTGCCGGAGAGCCTGTTGTGGAGCGGCATTCCGCAGCAACCCCCGTGCAAACCCCTGTTTTCGGCGTTCCCGGCCCGTAAAGTGCGCCACAACTCCCCGCAATCCCGGGTTCCGCCCGCGTTGTGGAGCGGGCCTGCTCCACGACAGCCGCCGGTATCGTTCCCACCGCGAGTCGTGGAGCAGACGTGCCCTCATATCGCGCCACGACTCCCACGAACCGCCTCTTACGACCCTGTTGTGGCGCACCGCTGCGCCACAACACGATCCCCGTACGCCGTTGTGGCGCACCGCCGCCCATCTCAGCGTCAGGAATCCCGGATGAAGCCGCTCATCTCCCGAATCCGGGACGCCCCCGAGGCTTAACGGCAGGAAGCCGGCGTTGAGAAAACCCGGACGAAGCCGCTGATCTCCGGGATTTGCGACATCGGGGCACATATCGGATATCGGCGCATGTCGTCCTACCGGGGCGGATACGACGGCTCCCCGTCGAAGCGGAAACGCCGGCTTCAGCCCACCGCGTCCGACTGGCGAGCCCGGAACCGGAATCCGGAACACCACATTGGGTTCCCACGGTCGCCGGCCTGGATCCCCGTCGCATAACGCCATGCGAACCTTCAGACACGTCCTTTCCGACCAGACACCTTTTCGACGGCGGGCAACACGGAACAACAAAGGCGAATGCGGGTTCGGCCCCATCGCTACGTCGCCTCGGGCCGCGGCCACCCTCCGGCGCTCACGCGCCACCTCCCGCCAGCGGGAGGAGATACGAGGAACGGAACCACATGAGGCATACACATCACAATGCAAAGAGCCATGTTACTGGTTTCGGGTATTCCAGTAACACCGGAATTGTGGGCCTATAGCCCGAATTGTGTTACTGGCGCCGTCAGCGAAACAGCCTGCGCACATACGAAAAAACCCTGCGTTTCCGCAGGGTTCCTATCGTGTCCGGGATGAGACTTGAACTCACACGCCTGTATAAAATAGGCACTAGCACCTCAAGCTAGCGCGTCTACCATTCCGCCACCCGGACAGGTGTTGTCTTGGCAACGAGTGAATACCTTACCAGAACATGACGAGTCGTCAAATCCGCGACACGCCGATGCGACGGGGATGCGGGAGATGGACACGCATCACCCCGGTATGCCCCGCCGCGTCAGGCCATCAGAAGTTCCTCGGCTGCTTCGGCTTCTGCGCGCTCATCAGCAGCATGAAGCTGCGCGACTGCGCGGTGATCGCGAACCCGGCCTCGTAGTTGAGCACGGGGCCCTTCGGGTTGTGCGTGTCGACGACGAGCTTCCACTTACGCCCGTAGCGCTCGTCCGGCAACGTGAACTGGATGGGCTCGTAGTGGGCGTTGAAGATGAGGATGAAGTCGTTGTCGACCATCGGATTGCCGTAGTAGTCGAGTTCGGGGATGTTGGAGCCGTTGAGGTACACCATCATCGAGAACGCGTGCGTGTTCGACCAATCCTCCATGTCCATGATGGAACCGGTGTGGTCGAACCATTCGACCTGCGGGATGGTCTCCGTGTCCTCCCCCGGCTCGCGCCCGGAGAAGAAGCGGCGCCGGTGGAGCACCGGATGCTCGAGACGCAGGTGGATGAGCTTCGAGACGAACTCGAACATGTCCTTGCGGGTCTCGTCGAGATCCCAGTCGGTCCACGAGATTTCGTTGTCCTGACAGTAGGCGTTGTTGTTGCCCTGCTGCGTGCGTTCGACCTCGTCGCCGCCGCAGATCATCGGAATGCCCTGACTGACGAGCAGCGTGGAGAGCATGTTGCGGATCTGGCGTTGGCGCAGCTCGTTGACGTCGCGGATGGTGGTCGGGCCTTCGACGCCGCAGTTCCACGAACGGTTGTTGCTTTCGCCGTCGCGGTTGCCCTCGCCGTTCGCCTCATTGTGCTTGCCGTTGTACGAGACGAGGTCGTTGAGAGTGAAGCCGTCGTGCGCGGTGATGAAGTTCACCGAGGCGACCGGGCGTCGGCCGTTCATCTGGTACAGGTCGGACGATCCCATGAGTCGCGAGGCGAACTCGGGTAGAGTGGACGGCTGCGAGCGCCAGAAGTCGCGCACAGTATCACGATAACGACCGTTCCATTCGGACCAGCTGGACGGGAAGCCGCCCACCTGGTAGCCGCCGGAGCCGAGATCCCACGGTTCGGCGATGAGCTTGACGCGGCTGATGATCGGATCCTGTTCGACGATATCGAAGAACGCGGAGAGCTTGTCGACCTCCTGGAACTGGCGGGCCAACGTGGCGGCCAGATCGAAGCGGAAGCCGTCGACGTGCATTTCGGACACCCAGTAGCGCAGCGAGTCGGTGATGAGCTGCAGGGCGTGCGGCGAGCGCATGAGCAGCGAGTTGCCGGTGCCGGTGGTGTCGAAGTAGTGCCGCTGGTCATTGTCGACGAGACGGTAGTAGGCACGGTTGTCGATGCCCTTGAAGCTCAGCGTGGGGCCCATGTGGTTGCCTTCGGCGGTGTGGTTGTACACCACGTCGAGGATGACCTCCATGCCGGCCTGATGGTACGCCTTGACCATCGACTTGAACTCGTTGACCTGCTGGCCGCGCTCCCCCGCCGACGAATACGCGTTATGCGGGGCGAAGAATCCAATCGTGTTATAGCCCCAGTAGTTCGACAGCCCCTTCTCCTGAAGGAAGGAATCGTTGACGAACTGGTGGATCGGCATGAGCTCGATGGTGGTCACGCCGAGCTTCTTGAGATATTCGATGACGGTCGGGTATGCGAGGCCCGCATAGGTGCCGCGGATGTCCGGCGGCACGTCCCTGTTGAGATTGGTCATGCCGCGCACATGCGCCTCGTAGATCACGGAATCGTGGTACGGGATGCGCGGGTGACGGTCGGCGCCCCAGTCGAAGTACGGGTTGACGACCACGGACTTCATGGTGTGCCCGGCCGAGTCCATGTCGTTGAGCAGGCCGTCATTGTCCGGATCGGAGAACCGGTAGGAGAACAGGCTCTCGTCACCGTCGATGTTGCCTTCGATGGCTTTCGCGTAGGGGTCGAGCAGCAGCTTGGACGGATTGCATCTGAGTCCCCGCGACGGATCGTAGGGACCGTGCACGCGATAGCCATAGCGCTGCCCCGGCTGGATACCCGGGATGTAGTTGTGCCAGATGTACGAGTTCTGCTCGGACATCTCGATGCACGTCTCGTTGTCGTCCTCGTCGAACAGGCACAGTTCGACGCTGTCGGCCACTTGGGAGAACAACGCGAAGTTCACGCCGGCTCCGTCGTAGCTTGCGCCGTACGGATAAGTCAAACCTGGTCGTATCTGCATATTCACCAGTATCGCACCTCCATGTGTGGTGAATGGTCACCGTGTATGAACAGTCGGTGATGGTCTGGGTCGGGTCTGTCGAATCACACGAATCTCACGGATTCTTCGGAATCCGACCGATGGCGGTCGAAACCGCCGGAAGTCAATCGTGTTCGGTCAATCGCCGTATCGTCTCGTGCTGGATGGCGATGATCGAATTGGATGCGGTGACGCGTGTGGCGAGCAGTTCGTCCCAGCTCACCCAAGCGGATTCCACGTGCTCGTCCGGGTCGAAGTGCCGGGGCACGCGTTTCCACGCGTCCAGATGGATGACCATGATGTGCGCGAGCTCGTCGGTCATCCCTTCCGACGAATAATAGTCACCGACATGGTCAATGTGCAACCCGGCGTCGCTCGCGGGCGCGACACCGGTCTCTTCGGCGAGTTCGCGCAACGCCGCCTGCCGCACGTTTTCGCCGTCGTCCATGAGTCCGGCCGGCAACCCGTATGCGAAGATGTCGCTGCCCGCGCGGTATTCGCGTTCGATGAGATAGCGGTCCGCGGCCGTGTCGTGCACGAGCATGACGACGCAGGGCGCGTGGCGCAGCACCTGTCGGCGGATCGGCACGATGCCGCCGCCGTTCGCGGTCAATCCGATGGTCATGTCCTCCACGTGGAAGATAGCACCGCGATAGACTTCGCGGCGTTCCAGCACCTTCGCCGGCACGTTCATGTCGATGCCGTCGGAGCTGGCGTCGAGCACGGCTCGTTCATCCGTCATCGTCTCACTTCCTTTCCGCCGTCGCATCCGCGCTCCGGTGGAGCGACAGCGTCCACGGATCCGTGTCGCGGCGGATCCAGTTCGTCGCAAGCCGCTCGCCGAACCGTCGTTCGAGCGCGTCGGCGATGTCGCCGACGGCGTAACGGAACCACATCGATTCGATGGCCGAGTGCGGCGTGTTGACGAGGCATGGGCGCGCGTGCGCGTCGCCCGTGCCAAGCGTGACGCCTGCGGCGCGCATCGAAGCCTCGTACCGCGCCTGTTCGATGGCGTCGGTGGCCGGATGATGGCGCAGGTCGCTGGTCACGTACACGTCCACGCCGGCGGCGCGCACCTCGTCGAACAGGGAGTCGCCGGAGCCGGGCAGCACGGCGACGGTCTCGACGGGCGTGTCCGGGTCGCCGCACGCCTGCACGCCGAGCGCGGTGTCGATGGGCAGCGCATCGCATACACGCTGCGCGAACTCACGCAGCGTGACGGGTTCCGGCAAACGTCCGACGCGCCCCAGTCCGACGGGACCGGCCGCGTCCGAATCGTCGATCGGCACGAGCGCGCGCTGATCGACGAGACCGAAGCCGTCGGCTGCGGCCTCGCCGACGCCGCGCACCGCGCAATCCGCGTTCGTGTGTCCCACCCACAGCGCACATCCGGCACGGCTGAGACGGTTCACGATCATGCCGCGTGCGCCCAAGCCGGACACCTGGTGCACGGAGCGGAAGAACAGCGGATGATGCGTGACGAGCAGGTCCGCGCCCCACGCCAGCGCCTCGTCGATCACGGCCATGGTCGGGTCGCAGGCGAACGCGATGCGCGTCACCGGTGCCGTGAGGTCGCCGACGATGAGGCCAGGTGCGTCCCAGCTTTCCGCGTATTTGAGCGGATACAACGTTTCGAGCGTCCCGACGACCTGATTGAGGTTCGTCATTCTTCTCTCCTTTCCTTCCGCCGACGGCGGGCCGGCGCGGCCGACGCGGATCAGTGCGCGGCGAGCTGCCAGTCGTCGCCGATGCCGGTGGACACGTCCAACGGCACGTCGAGTTCGACGGCGTGCTCCATCGCGTCCCTGACGAGCGCGGTCGCGCGGTCGGCCTCGCCGGGCGCGATCTCGACGACGAGTTCGTCGTGGATCTGCAGGATGATGCGGCTCTTGAGCCCACTGTCCCGCAACGCCGAATCGGCATGGATCATCGCGATCTTCATGATGTCGGCGGCCGTCCCCTGGATGGGCGCGTTGAGCGCGGCGCGTTCGGCGGCGTCGCGCACGTTGCGGCTGGTCGACTTCAAGCCCGGGAAGTAGCGGCGGCGGCCGAACATAGTCTCCGTGTAGCCCTTGCGGCGGGCCTCGGCGACGCATGATTCGAGATAGTCGTGCACCTTGCCGAACGTGGCGAAGTACTTGTTCTTGAGTCCCTCCGCCTCGCCGGGGCTGATCTTGAGCTGCTGCGAGAGGCCGTACGTGCTCAGCCCGTAGGCGAGGCCGTAGCTCATGGCCTTCACGTGGCTGCGCTGGTCGGCGCTGATCTCGTCGACGGGCAGCTGGTAGACGAGGCTCGCCACATAGCGGTGGAAGTCGGCACCGCTCCGGAACGCCTCGATGAGCGCCTCGTCGCCGGACAGGTGCGCCATGATGCGCAACTCGACCTGCGAGTAGTCGCAGCTCATCAGCGACTCGTAGCCCTCCCCCGGCACGAACGCGGAGCGGATCTCCCGCCCGGCCGCGTTGCGGTTGGGGATGTTCTGCAGGTTCGGGTCGACGGAGCTCAGACGCCCGGTGGCGGCCACGGTCTGCTCGAATGTGGTGTGGATGCGTCCGTCGGCCGGGTTGACCGCGTCGATCAGCGTGGCGACGATCTGCTTCAACTTGTTGGTCTCGCGGTGACGCAGGAGCGCGCCGAGGAACCCGCTGGCGCGCTCGTCGTCCGCGTTGCGCACGTACAGGGTCTGCAGCGCGTCCGCGTTGGTGGTGTACGAACCGGATTTGGTGCGTTTCGTCGGCTTCAGGCCCATGTCCTCGAACAGGACCTTGGCGAGCTGCTTGGGGCTCTGCAGGTTGACGCGCGATCCGGCGTTCTCCCAGGCGATGCGCTGCGCCTGCTCGGCGTCGGCCGCGAAACCGGCGCGCATGTCCTCCAGACGGCGTTCGTCGACCTTCGCGCCTTCCGCCTCCAGCCCGTACAGGACGCGAGAGACGGGCAGCTCGATGTCCGTCAGGAGCTTCGACTGCTCGTCGGCGGCTATGCGCGGTCTGAGTTCGCGGGCGAGCGCGGCGACGATGGCCGCGTCGCGCAGCACGCTTTGGTCGGGTTCCGCCCCGTTGGAGGCGGCGTCCGCGCCGTCGGTCGTGGTGCCGTCGCCGGCGTCGAGGTCGAGCAGACCCTGCGTCGCCTCCTCCTGCTCTTCGAGATGCAGGTCGAGGAACTGGGCGGCCGCCTGTTCGAGTGTGTCCGCGTGGAAGTCGGGCTTGATGAGATAGCCGGCGAGTTTCGTGTCGAACGCCGGGGCCGGCAGCGCGACGCCGGCGGCGGCGAGCAAGTGCAGATGCTCCTTGTAGCCGTGGACCGTCATCGTACTCGCGTGGGCGTCGACTACGTCGCGCAGGGCGTCGATGATCGTCTCGTCCGCCGATGCCGGCTTGTCGATGATGACGGCCGCGCCGCCAGCGAGCAGGATCACGGCGTCAATCGCGGCACGGCCCGGGCGGTCGTCGCCGGACGCGTGCAGCACCCAGCCGGACGCGTCCGCGTCGGACGTGCCTGAATCGGACGTCTCGCCGCCTGCCCCACCGCCTTGCACGGGCAGATGGCGTTCCGCCCATGAGCGCAGGGAGGCGGCGTCCGTCACATGCTCCGCATGCGGCAGGTCGAGCGCGGCGGAGTCGTCGGCCGTGCCAGTCACGCCGGTCGAGAGCTTGGGCGTGACGCCGTTGTTGAACGTCTTCATCAGACGGCTTTTGGTGCGCACGCCGAATTCGAGCTTCGTGAACAGCGCGTCGAGACGGGCCGCGTCGATGCCGGAGAACGTGAGATCGTCGACGGTCACGCCGAGGTCGACGTCGCGCACGAGCGCGTTGACCTTGCGGTTGAGCATCACCTGGTCGATGTTGGCGCGCAGCGCCTCGCCCTTCTTGCCGCCGATCTCGTCCGCGTGCTCGCGGATGGCGTCCAGCGAACCGTACTGGTTGATCCATTTGGCGGCGAAGCCGTCGCCTACTCCCGGCACGCCGGGGATGTTGTCCGCGGTTTCGCCGCGCAGGGCTGCGAGATCCGGGTACTGCTGCGGCGTCACCTTGTATTTGGCGACGACCGCCTCCGGCGTCATGTGCTTGAGGTCCTTGAAATGATGCCCTGGGTACAGCACGGTGATGTTGTCGTCGATGAGCTGGAACGCGTCGCGGTCGCCGGACAGGACGAGCGTATGGTAGCCGGCCTTCTCGCCCATCGTGGCGAGCGTGCCGATCACGTCGTCGCCCTCGTAACCGGGTTTCTCGATGTAGGTAACGCCGAGCGCGGCAAGCATCTCCTGGATGAGCGGCAGCTGGGTGAGCAGTTCCTCGGGGGCCGCGTCGCGTGTGCCCTTGTACTGGGGCAGCAGCTCGTTGCGGAAGGTGCCGCCCTTCACATCGAAGGCGACGGCGAGATGGTCGGGTTGCTCCGAGTCGATGACTTGGGAGAGCATCGAGGCGAATCCCCAGACGGCGTTCGTGGCCTGTCCGGAGGATGTGGAGAAGTTGTCGACCGGCAGAGCGAAGAACGCGCGGAACGCCAGCGAATGGCCGTCAACGACCAGCAGCGTTCCGCGCGTCGGCGTGGATCCTTGTTGCGCCATGTATCCGTGAAGGTCCGTTCCGTCCGGTCCGACTCAGCGCTCGTTGCGTTCCGGCTTCGGATCGCCGTACTTGGCGATGATGGCCATGGCGAGGCGCTTCTTCGGGATGCGCTGGTCCATCGAGGTCTTCTGGATCCAACGGAACGCGCCCTGCTCGGAGAAGTCGGCCTTGTCCATGAGCAGGCCCTTCGCACGGTCGACGAGCTTGCGCTCCTCGAGCGTGTCCTGCGCCTTCTGGAGGTCGGCCTGCGCCTTGGCGAGCTCCTCCTTGGTCTCCTTGAGCTTCGCCTCACTGCGCTCGACATTGTCGAGCAGGTCGTTGATTTCGGCGAAACGGCCCATGGCGACCTCAAGGGCCGGGATGAGCTTGGACTCCTCGTACGGCTTGGTCACATAAGCCATGGCACCCGCGCCCGTGGACTTCTTGACGAGGTCCGGCTGGGAGAAGGCGGTGAGCATGACCACGGGGGCGATGTTCTCGTCGCAAATCAGGCCGGCGGCGGTGATGCCGTCCATACGCGGCATCTTGACGTCCATGCACACCACGTCCGGGCGCTTGGCACGGGTCAGTTCGACAGCCTCCTCGCCGTTGGCGGCTTCGCCGACGACCTCGTAGCCGTTGTCTTCGAGCATGCCGACGAGATCCATGCGGTTCACGGATTCATCCTCGGCGACGACGACGGTGCGCTTGCGGTTCTCGTCGGATTCGGAGGGAGTGGCCTTCTCCTCGGGGGCGGCGGCCTCATGCGCGACAGCCTCCAGCTCCTCCGCGGTCAGCACCGGCTCCATCGTCGGAGTCTCTTCATCGTTCTTCTTGGCAACCATGCCGTTCCTTCCTGTGCGATCGACGTGTATGTACATATCCTTTGGTGATTTTAACGCATAATCACTGGCTCCGTGCATGCGACGTGCCCTCGCCTGAACGAAATCGCCACGCGCGCGACACCGACGACGTGCATGGGTCGCGAACGTGTGGTATCTTGTCACGAGTGCCTTCGGGTCGTATATATGAAAAGCCCCTGTATCCCAATTGGTAGAGGAAGCAGCCTCAAAATCTGCGCAGTGTGGGTTCGAGTCCCACCGGGGGCACTGTTGCGAATGGTAATCCCCGCGATCGTCCCGATTGCGGGGATTTTTCGTTACCGTGATCAGCCGAACGTGCCGGCTGCCGGCATTCGCCCATATCCCGATCCCCCTCATCGAACCGTCGCATGTCGGACGATGCGCATGCATGAGAAACCCCCTACCCATGGAAATCATGGATAGGGGGTTTCTCATGCCGAATCGGGCATCCGCTGGATTCCCGATCGGTCTACCAGCTCATCGTGCGCTGACGGAATCAGTCGCAGGCGCCCACGGTGTGGACGTAGATGGAGTCGGTGCTGCCCGGCTGGTGTTCGCCCTGGGCGGAGCTCAGGATGACGATCTTGTCGCCATCGACGACCTTGCCGGCGTCGCGCAGCAGCTTGTCGGTGAAGATCATGAGGTCCTTGCGGGACTTGTCGTGGTAGTCCTCGTCGAGCAGGAAGGCCTCGGTGCCCCAGGAGAGGGCCAGCCAGTGGTAGGTGTGCTCGTTGTTGGTGATGCCGTAGATCGGGGCGGCCGGACGCTCGCGGGAGACGCGGTGCACGGTGTTGCCGGTCTGGGTGTAGGCGACGATGGCCTTGGCGTTAAGCTTGTCGGCCAGGTCGACGGCGGCGGAGGAGACGGCGCCGGTGGAGGACATGTCCAGGTTCTTCAGGGCCGGGATGCGGTCGAAGCCGTGCTCGGTGGCGAAGCCGGAGATGCGGGACATGGTGGAGACGGTGACAGCCGGGTACTCGCCGACGGCGGTCTCGTTGGAGGTCATGGTGGCGTCGGCGCCGTCGAGCACGGCGTTGGCGCAGTCGGAGGCCTCGGCGCGGGACGGAACCGGGGAGTGGACCATGGAGCCCAGGACCTCGGTGGCCACGATGACCGGCTTGGCGTAGTGACGGGACAGCTCGATGATGCGCTTGGTGGCCAGCGGGACCTCCTCAAGCGGGCACTCGACGGCCATGTCGCCACGGGCGGCCATGATGCCGTCGAAGGCCTTGACGATGTCCTCGAGGTTCTCAAGAGCCTGCGGCTTCTCAATCTTGGCGACGATCGGGATGCGGCGGCCTTCCTCGTCCATGATCTCGTGGGCGCGGTCGATGTCGGTGGCGAAACGAACGAAGGACATGGCGATGATGTCGGCGCCGGTGCGGATGGCCCAACGCAGATCCTCTTCGTCCTTCTCGGTCAGGGCCGGCAGGGAGACGGCGACGCCCGGCAGGTTGATGCCCTTGTGGGAGGACACCGGACCGGCCACGACGACCTTGGTGTGCACGTTGTTGCCCTCGACCTTGGTGACCTCAAGACGGACCTTGCCGTCGTCGATGAGAATCGGGTCACCCGGGTGGCAGTCGCCCGGCAGGCCCTTGAAGGTGGTGGAGGTGATGTGCTCGTCACCCTCGACGTCGTCGGTGGTGATGACGAACTCCTGGCCTTCCTTGAGCTCGACCTTGTCTTCGCCCTCGGCGTTCTTCTTGAACCAGCCGCAGCGAATCTTCGGGCCCTGGAGGTCGACCAGCACGGCCACGTTGCGGCCGGCGGCCTTCGAGGCCTGACGCACGTTGTTGTAGACCTTGAGGTGGTCCTCCGGAGTGCCGTGGGAGCGGTTCAGACGGGCCACGTCCATGCCGGCCTCGACGAGGCTGGTGATGCCTTCGAGGGATTCGGTGGCGGGGCCGATGGTGTCGACGATCTTGGCTTTGCGCATGTGCCTATTCCTAACTATTGCAAGGGACGCAGGCCGGATGGCCTACGTTTTCCACGGAACAGTCTACTAGCTTTCACCCATTCCTTCCAATTTTTCGCCCGGTGTGTTGTTAACGCTCACAACATAATGGCCACAATATAAGAAGCGCCCACGGAAGTTCCCCTCTCAGGGAATTCCGTGAGCGTTCTCATGGAATTCACCGACCCGATGCACGGGGTCGGACAGGCACCTTACGCGACGAAAACCGAGAAAGGCCCTTATCGATCATTTCCCGGTCACTCGGAGACCTCGGTATCCGCCTTGGATCCGACGGCAGGCTGCGCGCCCTTGCCGGCATCCATCGCCTTCATCTTGACGACGGAGGCGATCGCGGCGCCGCCGATCGCCACGACGATCACGGCGAGAGACAACCACGTCGGCACTTCAGGCACCCAGTGGACACCCTCGCCGCCGTTGATGAACGGCAGCGTGTTGCCATGCAGGGCCTCCATCACCAGTTTCACGCCGATGAAGCCCAGCACGATCGACAGTCCCACCGGCAGGTAGACGAGCTTGTCGAGCAGGGCGCCCAACAGGAAGTAGAGCTGCTGGAGGCCCAGCAGCGCGAACACGTTCGACGTGAACACGAGGAACGGATCCTTCGTCAGGCCGAAAATGGCCGGAATCGAATCGAATGCGAACATCACGTCGGTGGTGCCGATCGTGAGGAACACGATGAGCATCGGCGTCCAGTAGCGCACGCCGTTGCGGGTGGTCCTGAGCTTCTCGCCGTCGTATTCGTCGGTGATGCGGATCACCTTGCGCAGCGTGCGGATGAGTCCGTTCTCCTGATACTCCTCGTCGTCATCCCCGCCGAGGACCAGCTTGACGGCGGTGTAGATGAGGAACGCACCGAAGATGAAGAACACCCACGTGAACCGGCTGATGAGCGCGGCGCCGATGAGGATGAACACGCCGCGGAAGATCAGCGCGATCGTGATGCCGACGGACAGCACGTATTTCTGAATCTGCTTCGGCACGGCGAAGTTCGACATGATGATGACGAACACGAACAGGTTGTCGATGGACAGCGAATACTCGGTGAGCCATCCGGAATAGAACTCGATGGCGGGCTTGGAACCGGCGAAATACCAGATGCAGCCGCCGAAGATCAGCGCCATGACCACAAAGAACGCGATGTGCTGGACGCATTCCTTCGTGGAGGGCACGTGCGGCCTGCGTCCGATGACGAACAGGTCGACGATGAAGAACAACGCAAGCACCACGAACGTGGCGATTTCAAATGCAAGAGGGGTTTCGGCCATGATTCCCTACCCTAACGCATCTCTATGACCGCTTCCGCTCACTTCTGCTCACTTGTTCGCCTCCGTCATTTGGCGCAGTTCCTTCTTGAGGTCACGGATCTCGTCGCGCAGACGGGCGGCGAGTTCGAACTGGAGCTGCTCGGCGGCGGTGTGCATCTGCTCGCTCAGCTGGCGGATGAGACCGGCGAGGTCCTGCGCGAGCAGCCCGGCCTTGAGGATCTCCTCGTGTCGCCTGTCCGCCTCCGCGGCGTCGAATGCGGGCACGCCCAGATGCGTGTTTCCCGCCTTGCCGGCGTTGCGGTAGCCGCCTTCGAGCAGTGTGGCTGTGTCCACATCCTCCTTGGCCAGCATGTCGTTGACGTCGCTGATCTTCTTGATGAGCGGCTTGGGGTCGATGCCGTGCTCCTCGTTGTACGCGATCTGCCGGGCACGACGGCGTTCGGTCTCGTCGATGGCCTGATGCATCGCCTCGGTGACCTCGTCCGCGTACATGATGACCGTGCCGGACACGTTGCGCGCCGCGCGGCCGATCGTCTGGATGAGCGAACGGTAGGAGCGCAGGAAGCCCTCCTTGTCGGCGTCGAGGATCGCGACGAGCGACACTTCGGGCAGGTCGAGGCCCTCCCTGAGCAGGTTGATGCCGACGATCACGTCGATCTTGCCTTCGCGCAGCATGCGCAGCAGCTCGACACGGCGCAGCGTGTCCACGTCGGAATGCAGGTATTCGACCTTGATGCCCCGTTCGAGCAGATAATCGGTCAGGTCCTCGGCCATCTTCTTGGTGAGCGTGGTGACGAGGGCCCGCTCCCCCTTCGCCACACGGTCCTTGATCTCGGCGAGCAGGTCGTCGATCTGTCCTTCGGTGGGACGCACCTCGACCTTCGGGTCGAGCAGCCCGGTCGGGCGGATGATCTGCTCGACCACCCCGTCCGACAATCCCAGCTCGTAGTCGCCCGGCGTGGCGGACAGGTAGACGGTCTGGCCGACGCGCTGGAGGAATTCCGGCCATTTGAGCGGCCGGTTGTCCATCGCGGAAGGCAGACGGAAGCCGTGTTCGACGAGCGTGCGCTTGCGCGATGCGTCACCCTCGTACATGGCGCCGATCTGCGGGACGGTCACATGCGACTCGTCGATGACGAGCAGGAAGTCGTCGGGGAAGAAGTCGAGCAGCGTGTGCGGCGGCGTGCCGGGCGCACGCCCGTCGAAGTGCCGCGAATAGTTCTCGACGCCGGAGCACACGCCCACCTGGGTGAGCATCTCCAGATCGTAGGTGGTGCGCATGGTGAGACGCTGCGCCTCGAGTTCCTTGCCTTGCTTCTTCAGTTCCGCGACACGCTCGTCGAGTTCCTCGCGGATGGTCTTCAGCGCGCGCTCCATGCGTTCCGGACCGGCCACGTAGTGCGAGGCGGGGAAGATGTGCACCTCGTTCTCCTCGGCGATCTCGTCGCCGGTCAACGGATGGAGGGTGGAGATGCGGTCGATCTCGTCGCCGAAGAACTCGATGCGCACGGCGAGCTCCTCGTATACGGGGATGATCTCCACCGTATCGCCGCGCACGCGGAACGTGCCTCGCGTGAACGCGATGTCGTTGCGCTTGTACTGCATGGCGACGAATTGCCGCAGCAGCTGGTCACGGTCGATCTGCTGGCCGACCTTGAGCAGCAGCATGCGCCCCGCGTATTCTTCGGGGGTGCCGAGGCCGTAGATGCATGACACAGTGGCGACGACCACGCAGTCGCGTCGGGTGAGCAGGTTGGCGGTGGCCTGGTGGCGCAGACGCTCCACATCGTCGTTGATGTTGGAGTCCTTCTCGATGTACGTGTCGGTCTGCGGGATGTACGCCTCCGGCTGGTAGTAGTCGTAGTAGGAGACGAAGTAGCTCACCGCGTTGTCGGGCATGAGCTCGCGGAATTCGGCGCACAGCTGCGCGGCGAGCGTCTTGTTCGGCTCGATGATGAGCGTCGGACGTTGCAGCCGTTCGATGAGCCAGGCGGTGGTGGCCGTCTTGCCGGTACCGGTCGCGCCCATGAGCACGACGTCGTTCTCGCCGTCCTCGATGCGCGCGGCGAGCTCCTCGATGGCCTGCGGCTGGTCGCCGCTCGGCTTGTACGGCGATTTGACGACGAACGGCCTGTTCTCGCGTTGGATGTTGAATCCCATCACTGCTCCTTCCATCCGTCGACCAGTCTATCAACCTGCTCGAACATGCGTTCGAGTGGTTGCGTCGAGTCGATGACGATGTCGGCGATCGCCTCGCGCTGCCCGCGCGTCGATTGGTGACGTATGCGCGCCTCGGCCTGTTCGCGCGTCATGCCGCGTGTCGCGATCATGCGCGCGATGCGCGTCTCGACGGGAGCCTCGACCGTCACGATGTAATCGAAACGGAACGGGATGTCGTCGATTACCTCGGCGAGCAGCGGCACGTCATGCACGACGATCGGACCGTGCTCCCCCACTCCGTCCCCGCCATCCCGCATTGCCGCAACGGCCGCATACTCCCGTTCCATACGTTCGGCGGCGGCGTAGATCAGCGGATGCTCGATCGCGTCCAGCCGCTCGCGTGCACCGGGCCCGGCGTTGCGCCCGAACACGTGCTCGGCGACCCACGCGCGGTTCAACGTGCCATCGGCCGCGACGGCCGCCTCGCCGAACTCACGCACGATGGCCGGCAACGCCGCGCCGCCTGGCGACACGACTTCGCGGGCCAACGCGTCATAGTTGATGTGCAGCGCGCCATCCGCGCGCATCCGCGCTGCCACCGTGCTCTTGCCCGCCGCAATACCCCCGGTTAACCCGATACGAATCACGATTCCTTCCCCTTTCCTCGCCTCTCCCATGGTGCAATAGAATCCACATGGTGCAGTATGCGGAAACGGCTTGATTCCGCGGTTATGGAGGAGGATATGCGTTGCCATACCGCGGGAATCGTCCGACATATATTACGTGTATATACGACGAAACCCGGCCCTGATGGACCGGGTTTCGTTTCAGGCGTTACGCCGTGGGCTCATGCCGTGAGGCGGAACTCACTTGCCGAGCAGCTGGTCGCGCAGTGCGGCGAGCTGATCGGAATCGGCGAGCGTGCCGGTGGAGGTGTTGTCGGAAGAGTAGTTGGACACCTCTTCGACCTTCTCCTCCTTCGGGCCCTGGCCGTCGGCGGCAGCGGACTCCTCCGCGTGCTCGAGCTCCTTGGCCACGAACTCCTTGTGCTCCTCCCACAGCTGGTGGGCGGCCGCGTACTGGGACTCCCACTCCTCGCGCTGCTTCTCGTAACCGGCGATCCACTCGTTGGTGTTCGGGTCGAAGCCTTCGGGGTACTTGTAGTTGCCCTGCTCGTCGTACTCGGCCGGCATGCCGTAGATGGCCGGATCGAAGTCCTCGGAGGCCGGGTCGACGGAGTCGTTGGCCTGCTTGAGGGACAGGGAGATGCGGCGACGATCGAGGTCGACGTCGATCACCTTGACGAACACGGTCTCGCCCGGCTTGACCACGGTCTCCGGGTTCTCGACGTGACGGTTGGCGAGCTCGGAGATGTGCACCAGGCCCTCGATGCCGTCCTCGACGGAGATGAACACGCCGAACTGCACGATCTTGGTGACCTTGCCCTTGACGATCTGGCCGGGGACGTGGGTGCGGGCGAAGCGCTGCCACGGATCCTCCTGAGTGGCCTTGAGCGACAGGGAGATGCGCTCGCGGTCCAGATCGACGTCCAGCACCTCGACGGTGACCTTGTCGCCGACCTTGACGACCTCGGACGGGTGGTCGATGTGCTTCCAGGACAGCTCGGAGACGTGGATGAGGCCGTCCACACCGCCGAGGTCGACGAACGCGCCGAAGTTGACGATGGAGGAGACGACGCCCTCGCGGATCTGGCCCTTCTTGAGCTGCGAGAGGAAGGTCTCGCGCACTTCGGACTGGGTCTCCTCGAGGTACTGGCGACGGGACAGGACCACGTTGTTGCGGTTCTTGTCGAGCTCGAGGATCTTGGCCTGAATCTTCTGGCCGATGTACGGGGTGAGGTCGCGGACGCGACGCATCTCGACCAGGGAGGCCGGCAGGAAGCCACGCAGGCCGATGTCCACGATGAGGCCGCCCTTGACGGCTTCGATGACGGTGCCCTCGACGACGCCGTCCGCTTCCTTGATCTTCTCGATGTCGCCCCAGGCGCGCTCGTACTGGGCGCGCTTCTTGGACAGAATCAGACGGCCTTCCTTGTCTTCCTTGGTGACGACAAGGGCCTCGACGGTGTCGCCGACCTCGACGACCTCGTCCGGATCGACGTCCTTCTTGATGGAAAGCTCGCGGGAGGGGATCACACCCTCGGTCTTGTAGCCGATATCCAGGAGGACCTCGTCGTGATCGATCTTGACGACGGTACCCTCGACCAGATCACCATCGTCGAAGTTCTTGATGGTGGAATCGACTGCCTTGATGAAGTCCTCTTCGGTGCCGATGTCGTTGATGGCGACCTTGGTGACCTCAGTGTTGTTCTCTGCCATGTAGGTAATGGTTTCTCAATAGTTGGATGGATAATTACTCGATATTCAGTTATGGATGTGCCCATCGGGCACGCGACTTTCCACAATACAGTCAGCCATGCCCAAAATCCCGGGCGTGTCGCAGCGAGGGGAATCCGGGGACCACGCATGGCGCCGCAGATTCCCGGATTCCCCTCTCATGTCGATTGACACGACGATCAGGCCGATCCTCAGCCCTTGGCCTTCGCCTGACGTTCCGCCATCTCCACGACGTTGGCGAGGAGCATGGCGCGGGTCATCGGGCCGACGCCGCCCGGGTTCGGCGAATATGCCAACGTCTTCTCGTGGGCGGCCTTGTCGACGTCGCCCTTGACGCGCCAGCGCCCAGCCTCCTCGTCGTAGACGCGCGAGACGCCCACGTCGAGCAGTACGGCGCCGTCCTTGACCATATCGGGCTTGACGAATCCGGCGGACCCCATCGCGGCGACGACCACGTCGGCGCGGCGGATGTGGTCGACGACGTCGCGCGTGCCGGTGTGGCACAACGTAACGGTCGCGTTGACGGCGCGGCGGGTGAGCATGAGGCCGATGGTGCGGCCGATCGTGATGCCGCGACCGAGCACGCACACCTCCTTGCCGTCCAGATCGATGTCGTAGGCGTCGAGCAGTTCGATGCAGCCGCGCGGCGTGCACGGCAGCGGCGTGTCGATATCGCCCTTCACATGCAGCACGAGCTCGCCGAGGTTGTACGGGTGCATGCCGTCGGCGTCCTTGGCGGGGTCGATGAGGTCGATGATCGCGTTCTGATCGATGCCCTTCGGCAACGGCAGCTGCACGATGTAGCCGGTGCACGCCGGATCCTCGTTCATGTCGCGCACCACGGCGGCGATGTCGTCGAAAGTCGCGTCGGCGGGCAGTTCGTGTTTGATGGAGCGGATGCCGACCTCGGCGCAGTCCGCATGCTTGCCGGCCACGTATTTGACCGAACCCGGGTCGCTGCCGACCAGCAGCGTGCCAAGACCGGGTTCGATGCCGGCGGCCTTGAGCCGCTCCACGCGCTCCTTCAAATCCTGCTTGATCTGCGCGGCCACGGCCTTGCCATCGAGTTTCGTGGGCATGTCGACTCCTTCTCGTTCATTCACGTGTCGTGGGATGCGGTGGACGCTACTACGATTAGGTAACATGTCGGTTTCACCGAAGACGGATTTGGACACGGCGAGAAGCGGAAGGGGTCGCATGATGATGACGGGACAGCTGGGGCAACGGTTCGGGAACATGCGGCGTGCGGCCGTGGCGGCCGTCACCGCCGCGATCGTCCTCGCCTGCGCCGCCTGCGGCACGGCGACAGGCGACGGCGGAACGTCCGAAGACGCGCAGTCGTCGGAACAGACGAAGACCGGCATCATCACGGTGGTCTCCTCGGTGAACCAGTGGGGATCGCTCGCCAAGGAGATCGGCGGTGACGCGGTCGACGTCACGTCGATCCTCTCTTCCACGGGTGTGGACGCGCATGACTTCGAGCCGAAGACGTCCGACCTGGCGAAGCTGAGCCGTGCGGAGATCGTCGTCGCGAACGGCGCCGGATACGACACGTGGGCCACGAAGTCGCGCGGAGCCGACTCGACGCTCGTCTCCGCCGCGCAGATCGTCGGCGCCATGGACGGCGACAACCCGCATCTGTGGTTCTCGAAGGACGCCCGCGCCGGCATGGCCAAGGAACTGGCCGACGCGTTCTCGAAGGCGAGGCCGAAGCAACGCAAGCGCTTCGCCGCGAACCTCAAGGCATGGCAGTCGCGCGAGCAGGCGCTCGACAAACGCATGGACGACTTCGCCGACACGCACAAGGACCTCACCTATGGTGCGACCGAGGCGGTGGTCTACTACCTGATGAGCGATATGTCGTTCGACGACGCCACGCCGAAAGGCTACGCACAGGCGGTCGCCAACGGCGGCGAGGTCGCGCCGGCCGACCTGCAGACCTTCCAGGACATCATCGAGAAGAAGAACGTCGACATACTGGTCAACAACACGCAGGAGTCGTCCGACGCGACGAACATGCTCATCGGCACCGCCGGGCGATCCGACGTGCCCGTCGTGGACGTGAGCGAGCAGATGCCGAAGAAGTACGACACGCTCGTCGATTGGATCGGCGCGTTGGCCGACGAGATCTTCACCGCGGTCGATCCCGACTACGGCAAGGACGATGCGGGCAACGGATGCGCCGCCGACACCTCGTCCGACGGCGATTCGCCGGACGACAACGACGATACCTCCGATGGCGGCAACGGCACCGACGCGGACGGAACGGCATGCGACTCCTCCAACGGCGCGGACGGAGGCTCCGCCTCCGACAACACGGAAGGAACCGATGGTTCGGATACCACCGGTTCCGATGCCGGAGGCAGCCAGCCCGACCCCGGAAAGTAGACGACACCGAGGCGTCGAGACCACATATCGATGCTGTGACGCCTGCAGTCGCCCCATCGGTTCGGCATCATATGTAATTGAGAACGGTTGTCAGCATCATTTGCGATAATACGTCGTGCCGGAACGGAGAGCATTCCCTGCCCCGGCACGACGTAACGATGTGGCAGAAGGAAGGCTCGATATGGCCGAACGGCTTCAGGACGCGATCGTGTTCCACGACGCGGCGATCAGACGCGGCGACCGCGTCATCTGGCAGCATGGCGACTTCACCGTCCCCGCCGGCTCGGTCACCGCGATCGTTGGCACCAACGGCGCCGGCAAAACCACGATGATGAAGGCCGAATTGGGATTGCTGCCGCTCTCGCAAGGCTCGGTCACCGTCTTCGGCAAACCGGCGGGCGAGGCGAACGGAATCATCGGTTACGTACCGCAAAGCTACACGTCGGACATCGATTCGAACCTCACCGCCGAGCAATCCGTGCTGCTCGGACTGACCGGCACGCGCTTCGGCATCCATCCGGTGACGCGCGCGCAACGAGCCAAAGCGCGAGAAGCGATGGCGTTCGTCGGCATCGACGACAAGGCGCGCTACCGCCTGTCCGAACTGTCCGGAGGTCTGCGCCAACGCGTCGCCATCGCGCAGGCGATCGTCTCCGATCCGAAGCTGCTCATGCTCGACGAGCCTCTCGCCAACCTCGACCTCGCATCCCAGCGCGCCGTCGCGCATCTGCTCGCGCGTCTCAACCAGGAACTCGGCATGACGATCCAGATCGTCGCGCACGACCTCAACATGCTGCTGCCGATCCTCACCGGCGCCGTCTACCTGCTCGACGGACACCCGCACTACGCCGACATGCGCAAGGTGCTCGACTCGAAGCTCCTCACCCACCTGTACGGCACGAACGTGCAGGTCGTGACCACGCCGCAGGGCGACATGTTCGTCACCCCCTCATCCGACGAGCCGAAGGACCAGCCGATGGACATGCACACGGCCGCCGAAGTGGCGGAACTCCACCATCATGCGCACACCGACGACATGCACACGCACGACACCGACGCGACCGGCCCGGACGACACCCAAGGAGCGACGAAATGAGCCACATCGACTTCAGCTTCGACCCCAACTGGATGGACACACTGACCGCGCCGTTCATGGCGAACGCGTTCCTCGCCGGACTGTGCATCGCATTCGCGGCCGGCGTGATGGGCTACTTCACCATCGCACGCCACTCCACGTTCGCCGCGCACGCACTCGCCCACATCGGCCTGCCCGGCGCGACCGGCGCGGTGCTGCTCGGCTTGCCCGTCTCACTGGGCCTTGGCGCCTTCGCGCTCGGCGGCGCGCTCGTGATCGGCGCGCTCGGCAAGCGCGTCTCCGAACGGGAGATCGCCACCGGCACCGTGCTCGCCTTCGCGACCGGTCTCGGCCTGTTCTTCGCGCGCCTGTCCAGCTCCGCCTCACAGCAGATGCAGTCGATCCTGTTCGGCTCGATCCTGACGATCACCACCGCACAGATCATCGGATTCGCGATCTTCGACGTGGCGTTGCTCGGCGTGCTCGCCGTCATCTACCGGCCGCTGCTGTTCAGTTCGCTCGACGAGCAGGTGGCTCAGGCCAAGGGCGTGCCGATCGGATGGATGAACGTCGCGTTCATGGCGATCATGGCCGGCGTGATCACGATCGCCGTGCCCGCGGTGGGCACGCTGCTCATCTTCGCGCTGGTCATCACGCCCGCCGCCGCGGCGAACATCCTCGCCTCCTCACCGTTGAAGGCGATGGCCGCAGCCGGCGCGATCTGCCTCATGTCGATCTGGGGCGGACTCGTGCTCTCCGCGATGTTCCCCGCTCCCCCGAGCTTCATCATCGTGACGATCTCCACCCTGTTCTGGGCCGTCGCCAAGATCGTGGAGACCCTGCGGCGCCGCTGAGTCTCCGGCGGCCATCATCTCCGCACTGGTCAGCGGCCATCGTCTTCGATCAAGGCGGAGGCGATGGCCGCGAGCCCTTCCCCACGACCGGTGAATCCCATATGGTCGGTGGTCGTGGCCGTGACGGATACCGGGCATCCCACGGCAGCGGAGAGGACGGCGGCGGCTTCGTCGCGCCGCCTGCCGATCTTCGGACGGTTGCCGACGATGACGACCGAGGCGGAGACCGGTGTGCAGCCGTGCCGCTTCACATATGCGACGGTCTCGCGCAGCATGTCCGTCCCATGCATGCCGGCGCCGTGCGCATCGGCTCCGACGCCGAACAGCGAACCGATGTCCCCGAGCCCGGCGGCGGAAAGCAGTGCGTCGATCAGCGCGTGCGCCGCCACATCGCCGTCGGAGTCGCCCTCGATGCCGTTGCCTTCATCGTCCCATCGCAGTCCGGCGAGCCACAGCTCCCGCGGCGACTCCTCGGATGCGAAACGATGGGCGTCGAATCCCTGACCTACACGCATGGTGTTCCTTCCGATACAAGAACAAGAAAGACCCCCGTTGACGGGGGTCTCATACACACAATTGAACGCCGCGCGATCACCGACCAATCAGGCAATCGACACACGCCGTTTCAGCGCTTGCGGCTCTTCTTCTTCGCGGCGTCGAGACGCGCCATCGTGTCGGAGGCGGCCTCTTCGGGAGCCTCGGTGTGATGCTTCTCGTCGCCGGGCTTCGGCTCGCTGTAACCGAGGTTCACATCGAGCAGGCGCTGCGCCTCCTCCTCGTCGATCTTCTCGGACAGAGCGATTTCGGAAGTGAGGATGGAACGCGCCTTGGTGAGCATGCGCTTCTCGCCGGCGGACAGGCCGTGCTCGTCGACGTCGCGCTGCGCGAGGTCTCGCACGACCTCGGCGATCTTGTTGACGTCGCCGGTCGCGATCTTCTCGACGTTCAGCTTGTAGCGCCGCGACCAGTTCATCTCCTTCTCGACGATCGGGGTGCGCAGGATCTCGAACACCTTCGCCACCTCGTTCGCGTCGACGATGTCACGCACGCCGACCTTCTTCGCATTGTCGACCGGGACGTTGATCACCAGGCCGTCGGAAGACAGCACCGACAGCTGCAGGTACTCGCGGGTGACCCCCCTCACGGTCCGCTCGGTGACCGCCTCGACCCTCGCCGCGCCATGACGCGGATAGACGACCATATCGCCGACCTTGTAACCCATGAAACCTCCGCTGAAAGCAGACCCACAAAAAACCTGAACAAGTATGCCACCACCCATGGACGCGCCGGCACGTCACCGAACGCGGCTCGCGCGACGCGCCAAAAGCGCCGATGAGAACGTTTGTAGCCGTACACTATGCACATGGCTACAAACACGAACATCAATGACGATACCGTCGCCGTGCCCGTCAACCAGGGCGACCTCGACAAGGTCAGCAACGCCGAGTTCTACAATCCACACGCCATCCTCGGCGCGCATATGGCGAACTACCCGCATGCCGACCAGACCACGATTCGCGTGCTGCGCCCGATGGCGAAGACCGTCGCCGTCGTCACGCAGGACGGCGAATACCCGGCCCGTCACGAGTACAACGGCGTGTTCATCGCCGTGGTGCCCTCCGCGACGACCGAGCACGGCTACAGCGTGCCCGACTACCGCGTGAAGGTCTCCTACGAGGGCGGCGAGCCGTTCGTCGAAGACGACCCGTACCGCTACCTGCCCACCGTCGGCGAGATGGACACCTACCTGTTCGGCGAGGGCCGCCACGAGCGTCTGTGGGAGGCGCTCGGCGCGCACGTGCGCCACTACTCCGACCCGATGGGCGACGTGTCCGGCGTGTCCTTCGCCGTGTGGGCGCCGAACGCCCACGCCGTGCGCGTGATCGGCAACTTCAACTCGTGGGACGGCCGCCGCCACGCGATGCGCGCGCTCGGCTCCTCCGGCGTGTGGGAGATCTTCATCCCGGGCATCGGCGCCGGTGAGGTGTACAAGTACCAGATCCTCAACGCCAACTACGAGTGGGTCGACAAGGCCGATCCGATGGAGCGCTCCCATGAGGTGCCGCCGGCCACCGGCTCGATCGTCGTCGATTCGACGCACGAGTGGCAGGACGACGCGTGGATGGAGAACCGCGCCAAGACCGATCCGATGAACAAGCCGGTCGCCATCTACGAGATGAACGCGCTCAGCTGGCGCAAGGACGTGAACAACTACCGCGAGCTCGCCGACAAGCTCGTGCCGTACATCGAGAAGATGGGCTTCACGCACGTCGAGTTCATGCCGCTCGCCGAATACCCGTTCACCGGCTCCTGGGGCTATCAGGTCACCGGCTACTACGCGGTCGACTCCCGTCTGGGCGGCCCGGATGACTTCAAATACCTCGTCGACCGTCTGCACGAGGCCGGCATCGGCGTGATCATGGACTGGGTGCCCGCGCACTTCCCGAAGGACGCGTTCGCCTTGGGCCGCTTCGACGGCACGCCGCTGTACGAGGATCCGGATCCGACGCGCGGCGAGCATCCGGACTGGGGCACCTACATCTTCAACTTCGGTCGTCACGAGGTGCGCAACTTCCTCGTCGCCAACGCCTGCTTCTGGCTCGGTGAATACCACATCGACGGCCTGCGCGTCGACGCGGTCAGCTCGATGCTGTACCTCGACTACAGCCGCGAACCCGGCCAGTGGCATCCGAACATCTACGGCGGCCGCGAGAACCTCGAGGCCATCGACTTCCTCAAGGAGGCGAACGCCACCGCGTACAAGAACAACCCCGGCATCCTGATGATCGCCGAGGAGTCCACCGCGTACGCGGGCATCACCGCCCCCACCGATCAGGGCGGCGTCGGCTTCGGTCTCAAGTGGAACATGGGCTGGATGCATGACACGCTCGAGTACCTGCACGAGGAGCCCATCAACCGCAAGTGGCACCACAACGAGATCACCTTCTCGATGGTGTACGCCTACTCGGAGCATTATGTGCTGCCGCTGAGCCACGACGAGGTCGTGTACGGCAAGGGTTCGCTGTACGGCAAGATGCCGGGCGACGGCTGGCAGAAGTACGCCGGCGTGCGCGCCCTGTTCGCCTACCAGTGGGCGCACCCGGGCAAGAAGCTCACGTTCATGGGCAACGAGCTCGCGCAGTGGGGCGAATGGGACCACAACAACTCGATCGATTGGGCCTGCCTCGACTGGGAGGACCACCGCGAGGTGCAGTCCATGGTCGCCGACCTCAACAAGCTGTACAAGGAGACGCCGGCCATCTGGAGCCAGGACTTCACGCCCGACGGCTTCCAGTGGCTCACCAGCGACGACGCCGACCACAACACGCTGAGCTTCATGCGCATCGGCTCCAAGGGCGAGACCGTCGTCGTGGTCGTCAACTTCTCCGGCGAAGCCTGGTCCGACTATCAGGTTCCGCTGCCGAAGGGCGGCAAGTGGACCGAGGTGTTCACCACCGACGCGAAGAAGTACGGCGGCTCGGACATCGCCAACGGCACGTTCGAGGCGGACGCCGGCGAATACCATTCGCGTCCGGCTTCGGCGAAACTCACCATTCCGGCGCTGGGCGCTGTATTCTTGAAGCCGGAAGAGTGACGAAAGGCGAACATCTCCTACCCACCGGCTGAAAGGCGGCAAGAACAACCATGCTCAATACCACGGCACGCCAACAGACCACGCCACGCACGGTGCTGGTCGTGGAGGACGAACCGACGCTGGCCACGGCCATCGCGCAACGCATCACCGCCGAAGGGTGGACGGCGCGCGTGGCCGGTGACGGCGCCAGCGCCGTGCAGGCCGCGGCGCAGCTCAGGCCCGATCTGGTGATCATGGACATCATGCTGCCGGTGATGGACGGCCTCGAGGCGACGAAACGCATCGTGGCCGCCCGCCCGGTGCCGGTACTGATCCTCACCGCCCGCGACGACGAGGCGGACAAGGTGATCGGTCTCGGAGCCGGAGCCGACGACTACATGACCAAGCCGTTCTCGATGCGCGAGCTCATCGCCCGATGCAAGGCGCTGCTGCGCCGTGTCGAACGCGCGAAGGTCATCGCCAAGAACGCCGAGAACGAGAAGATTCTCGATTTCGGCACGCTGGTCATCGATCCGGCGCAACGCACGGTGAGCGTGAACGGCGAATACGTGCACCTCACCCCCACCGAATTCGATCTGCTCGCCACGCTGGCGCGCAAGCCCAAGTCCGTGCTCACCCGCGAGAAGCTGCTCGAAGAGGTGTGGGATTGGGTGGACGCCTCCGGAACGCGCACGGTCGACAGTCATGTGAAGGCGCTGCGCCACAAGCTCGGGCCGGACATGATCCGCACGGTGCACGGTGTCGGCTACGCGTTCGAACCCCCGTCGGCCGAGGGAACGGAGACGGAACGCCGATGATGCCGATGAAGAACAGCATCGACTCCCGCCGAGCGGGCGCATGCCGTGAACGCATGCGCCCGCTCGGCGTATTCTCCTCACTCAAACTCGAACTGTGCGCACTGCTCGTCTTCGCCACGGCGATCGCGTTCACGATGTGCTGGTTCCTGCTCAAATTCGGGTGGAGCGGATGGCTGGCCATGCCGTTCACCCTCGTGGTGGCGCTCGGCATCACCTATTTCTTCTCACGTGGACTCACGGCGCGACTACGCCAGTTGCGCGATGCCGCCGAGGCGATGGCCGACGGCGATTACACGGTGCGCGTGTCGATCGACGAGACCAGCCATGACGAGGTCGGCCAGCTCGCGCGCTCGTTCAACGAGATGGCCGCGGAACTCCAGCACGCCGACCAGATGCGTCGCGACATGATCGCCAACGTCAGCCATGAGCTGCGCACACCGGTCTCCGCCTTGCAGGCGCAGGTGGAGAACATGGCGGACGGCGTCACCGAACCGACACCCGCGAACCTCGAAGGAATCCTCGACCAGACGCAGCGGCTGAGCGACCTCATCGCGTTCCTGCTCGACCTGAGCCGCATGGAGGCGGGCGCCGCGAGTCTGGAGATCGAACGCTTCGATTTCGGCGAATTCCTCGATGACACCATCGAACCTCTGGAGATCGCCGACGGAGGCCACGCCCACGACATCCGCGTGCAGGTGACCGACGGCATCATGATCGAAGGCGATCAGGATCGGCTGCGCCAGTTGTTCACCAACATCATCGCCAACGCGCTGAAGCATTCCCCCGACGGCACGAGTGTACTCATCGAGGTGCATGAGGATGAGACGCACGGCACCGTCGTGACGAACGTCGTGAATTTCGGATCGCAGATCGCTCCCGAAGCCCGCTCGGACATCTTCCGCCGTTTCGTCAAAGGCAAGTCCGGCCCCGGCACCGAATCCGGCGGTACCGGTCTGGGATTGTCGATCGCACGCTGGGCGGCGCAGCTGCATGGCGGCGACGTGCGCGTCGTCGACGACATGCGCGGCGCGGATTTCGAAATCACTCTGCCGAAACGTCATACCGCGGCGTAGCAGCTAACGCGAGACATGCGACGACCTGTGCGCCCGAGGCCTGCAACGCGGCCGCACAGGCGCGCATCGTCGCTCCCGAGGTGATGATGTCGTCGACGAGCACCACGCGACGGCCACACACCCGCGCGGGATGCGACACGATGATGTGAGAGCCTCCCACTCTGGCCGCTCGTCCGGCACGTCCCTTCGTTTCCACCGCCTTGCCTCCCGTGGCATGCGACCGCAGCGCATCCATCCGTCGTGCGGGCACCCCGCGTGCACGGTACGATGCGGCGAGGGCACCAGTCGGAGCCGACATATGCCTGCGGCCGCGCCTACGCGCCGATCGCGGTGACGACGGCGCCGGTACGATGAGCAACGTCGCGTCGTCCACTCCCTCACCGTCACCGACTTCCGTCCGTGCCCCGGTTCGCCCGCCGATTGTGACGGTCCGCACGGCGAGCGTGCACAGCGCTTCGGCGAACGGTCGGTCGCATTCCTCGTCACCGTGGTCCTTCCACGCGAGGATGGCGCGTCTGACCGTGCCCGCGTACACGGCGCACGCGTATGCGGGCACGCCCGGCGCGCATGACGGCACGTCCACCACATGGTCGAGCCGCGCACGACAGGACGGGCACAGCACCTCGTCAGGGGCGTCGCAGCCGGCGCAGCCGCGCGGCAGCACGAGTTCCGTCATGGCGGACAGCAACGTGCCGGCGCGCATGATCGTCGCCTCCTATGATTCCGATGCGACAGGCAGACGCTCCAGCAACCCGTCGACCAGTCGCAGCGTGTCGGACGGATTGGCGACGGCGATGCCCATCGCCCCGGCCTGCGCGGCAGGGTAATCGTTGCCGCCCGGCTGCATACGGTCGCCGACGAATGCGATATGCTCCACGTCGATGCCGAGATGACGTGCGAGCTCGCGCACCGCGAACGCCTTGTCGATGCCGCGTTCGGCCACGTCGATGCTGGTATAGCCGCCCGCATGCACCTTGAGGTCGGGCAGATCCGCGGCGACGGCTTCGGCAAGTCTGGCCTTCACCTCGTTGGTCGGATCGAACGCCTGCTTCGCTTCCAGCGGCGCATGCTGTCCCAGAACCGACAGGGTGATCTGGGAACCCCGATCCTCGATGCGCTCACCCCATACGCGCTCGAACCATACGCCCTGCTCACGCGCCCGACGTTCCAGACTCTCACGGGCGCGGGCGCGTTGGTCGTCATCGAGGTCATGGCTGAACACCTTGTCCCAGTTTCCGGCGCGCCATCGCCGATAGCAGGTGCCGGATGTGGGCATGAGGTGGAGCCGGCGAAGGTCGGCATGAGGTTCAAGCACATCGAGGATCTGGCTGACGACGAGTTCATAGCGGCCTCCGGTGATGACGGCCACGTCGATGCGACGGGTGAGCTCGCTGAAACGGTGGGCCATGGCGGCGGACATGGGCTTCTTCGAATTGGCGAGCGTGTTGTCCAGGTCGAATCCGATCAACCGCATGCGCGCGCAGAGCATATCGAGATCCCAGTCGTTCCACGGTCTGATCATCGTCGTCTCCTGTCCGCTGCACGCAGCCGTCATGTCGTAAGCCTCCTGACCACCATGCCTGTCGGTGGCCGCCTCATCGCGGTTGCCGCCGGCATGGCCTACAGTGGGTGCCATGCTTGAAGCCCCTTGGAATGAACGAGTATACCGCAATCGTCACGGCCGTGGCATCCGCACGCCGATGTTCGGCACACGTCTGCCACGGTATCGCACCCGTTCGGGCATGTTCGACGATCTGGTGGCCGCGCATATCCGCCGGTTGGCCGAAGCGTGGCCGCAACTGGTCAAGCCGGTGCAGTTCGCCGTGGAGGATGTCCCGCCGTCGGATCCCGCACCGTGGGAGAGCGAGCCGAGCATCAACTCCCGGCTGTTCCCCTCGGATCACGGCATGCCGGCGCGCATCGTGCTGTACCGCATGCCGCTGCAGTCGCATACGCGCGGCCGTGAGGAGCTCCAATGGGCGATTCGCGACGAACTGGTCATTCGTCTGAGCGAGTTGTATGGTCGCCGTCCCGAGGAGATCGACCCGGATTTCGAGTGGTGATGTCCGGCGACACGCTCAGCGCACGATGGCTTGGTCGAGCACGGCTTTGACGATCTCCTCACGCACCGCAAGCGTGGTGGGGGCGACCACGGACAGTCCGGCCGTTTTCGCGGAGTCGAGCCCACCACCGGTGATGCGTGCGCCCCATGATACGGTCTTGCCCGCATCCGAGACGATGGCGGCGGCCCCCTCCCCCTTCACGGTGGTCGCGGCATGCGCCTTGACGGTCACGTCGCGTTCGTCGCCGGCCTTGCCGGTTTCGTCCATGAAGGCGAGCTTCACGGTCGCCTCCTCGTCTCCGGCGTTGACGAAGACGAGCGTCGTGTCGACGCCGTCCGCGATGGCCAGGCCCGAGGAAACGGCCGGAGCCGAAGTCGGCAGCAACGCGAAGTCCTCCTGCCCGGAGGAGCCGGAACGCGTGGCCTTGGCGGAGGCGACGAACGCGTGATCGCCGCCGGAGACGATGATGCCTTCGGCGTCCTTCGGCGCTTTGCCGAGATCGATGACGGCGACCCGATCGGCCTTCACCTGCTCCGTGCGGATGGTCTTGGCACCGCTTTCCGTGGCCCATGACAGCGCGACCTCACCCGCGTCCTCGCCATACACGTAAAGGCTGACGCGGTCGTCTTCGGATACGCCGGGAATCACGTCCGTCACGCTCGCATCGCCTACGGGCATCGCGAAGTCGGATCCCCTGGGTGTCAGGCCGCTGCTCGCCGTGGTGCGCACGACGGCCCCCACCGGCGTGGCACCGCTGTTCACGGTGACGTAGAGACCGTCCTGGCCGGAGGCGGCGGCGGCCAAGTCCACGATCGTCTCGCCTTCGGCCGCGACGGTGGCGCTGCCCGCGGTCGACAGGCCGAGACGCCCCGAGTCCTTGCTGCCGACGACGGAGATCGACACGGTGGTCGCCTTCGACGAGGGATTGGCGAGGACGAGCTGCTGGCGGGTGCCGGTCGCCGTCGAGGTGATCAGGAACGACTGCTTCATCGCCGGAGACGTGCACGTGGCAGCGGAAATGCCGCGCAGGTCGCCATCGGAGGCGTGCGAGACGATGACTCCGGCATGCCCGGAACCATCCCCCGCCTTGAGCAGATTCGTGTCGAGCAGACGTGAATAGTCGCCGTCGTCCCTGAGCACCATGGAATCGCGGCTGACCGGCTGATCCGGTGCCTTGAGGGACGCCGTCTTCGCATCGCCGGACAGATCCAGCGGCGTGGCGGTCGACGCATAGACAGAGCCGAACGCGGCGAGGGCCGTGGACGTGGCCAGATCGCCGTCTGAGGCCCGATACTCGCTGTCGCCCCAATCGGTGGAGTCGGGCAGCTGCATACGCGCCGGGCAATACGTCTCAAGACGCTCCTGCACGATGCGGTGCGAGGAGCCGAGCGTGCCGGAGGAGCCGTCGACCAGCAGATCGGGCATGCGGACGACGGCCAGCGCGGCGAACGCCACGATGAGCAGCACACTGGTGACGACGGCCACGATGACACGCATCACGCGTTTCGATGTTTCATGCCTGGTCATGCGGTCACGACCTCCTGTCCGAGCTCCGTCCGCGAGTCATGTGCGTCCTGTCCTTCCTCATCGAGTCGTTCCGCACGCCGTCGGCGCGGCGCGGCGACCAGTATGTATACCAGCATCATCACGCTCAGGGACGCAAGCCATGCGATGCGCCACGGGCTTCGCGCCATGGCACGTTCCTTCGCGAGATCGACGCCCACACCGGTGCCCTCGGCGGCGGTCAGACGATAATACGTGCCGGAGGAGGAGGATACGACCGACTGAGTGCCTTCGGAGGCGGTGATGTTGGTGGCCAGCTGGTCGGATCCGGACTGTCCGGCGACGACGTACACGCCGCCGAAACCGAGCTTGACGAGTTCCGCGACGGCCGCGTCGTCGCTGTTGGACAGCAGTCTCGCGGACAGTCCGGCGATGGTGCGGTCGACGGAATCGTACTGCCCTGCCGCCTGACGGGCATGCCACGCAGGCGAGGCATCGACGAGGTCGCCGGTCGCCGTGTCCATCACCGCGTAGGAGACGTTGGAACGCGACTCCGCGTCAAGTGCGAGGATACGCTGATCGGGCTGTCCTTCGAGCATGTCCAACGCGACCATCGGCAGTCCCGAGCCAGCGACGCGCACGGATCCGGCGACGTGACGGGCGGTGGAGAAGCCCGTCCACGCGACGACGCCTACGGCCAGCGCGGCGCACAGGAGCACACGGCCGGAGACGATGGCCACACGGCGCCCCGACGAGCGGCCGGCACCCCTGCGGTCACCGGGCGCGCGCAACGGGATGAAACGACGCACGGCACCGCCCGCCATCAGGCATACGCACGACATGACCCCGAGCATCGCAAGCACGAGACCAGGCAGCACCGACCCGGCGACGGAGCCGTCGACGTCCAACGCGACGGCCACGCGGGCCGATCCGAGGCTCAACGCGCCGCCGGCCACGATCGGCACCCACATCATGCGAGAGGCGCGCAGCGCGAACGGCAGCACCAGCGAGACGACGGCGAGTGCGATCACGGCGACCAGCATGCACAGCGTGGCGATGCCGAAGCCCGACTCCAGGAACTGGCCGAATCCCGCGTTCTCATCGAAACCGAACGCGCGGATGACGACCTCGGTGAGGTTGAGTGCGGCGGGACGCCCGTCCGACGAGGCCGTCGGCACCGTCATATCGCCGAACAACTGACGCCATTCGCCGCGGGAGGCGTATCGGACGCATGCGACGAGCGTGGGCGCGGCGAGCAGGGCCGCCGGCAGCGGCATGAGCAGCAGCATCGCGCGATGGCGCGGCACGAACAGCAGGAACACGAGGAACGTGACGACGAGCGGCAGCAGCAGCTGCGGTTCGGCGGCGACCACCGGCATATAGCACAGCGCCGCGGCGGCCGAGGACTGCACGGACGGGCGCGGTCGCACCGGGTCCTCGGTGTGATAGAGCCCCACGGCGCGGAACGTGAACGCGAACGCCGCCGGCAGGAACACCATCACGGTGAGCATCGGCAGATCGGCGGTGGAGTACAGTCCGAGCGCGAGACCGAACGACGCCCACAGCAGTCCGGAGATCACACGCACCGCGTCGGAACGGGTGAACACGCCGGCGAGCGCCCAGAAGGACAGAGCGGAAAGCGGCGCGGCGAGGAAAAACATGAGACTCGTGGCGGCGGCCGCATGACCGCCGGTGAGCAGGGAGACGAGCAGCAACACCCACAGCCACGGGGCGGGCGGCACGGCGACGCCGGCGCCGACGCCCCCCGTCCACTGCGTGGTGGCGGCGGCGAACAGCTGGGCGAACGACGCGCCGGTGGGCAGCCATTGCGCCGACGTCAGCGACGAGCCCGACATCGCCGCACGGAACAGCGACCAGTCGAGCGTCAGCACCACGATGAACGCGATGACGGCCATCGCCGCGGCGAGACCCCAACGACGCAGGGCGCGCATGCGCAGATGCGAGCGCACCAGCGGGCCGAGCAGCACGGTGCCGCGCTGGTCGGCGAGGGCGCGGCTCCGTTCACGCCATTGGGAGAGCTGCTCGCGCGTCGCGGTGAGCAGCGCGAGACGCTGACGGTTCACCTTCGTCTGCCGGGAGACGGCTCTGCGGGCGCTTATCGCGCCGGGCAGGGATACGAGCGCACGCCATGGCATGCATAGTTCGCACCATGCCTCATACGGCTGCTTGGCGACGAGACGGCCGAGGGCGAGTCCGATGGCGGCGACCAGCGACCACAGCCAGACGAGCGGCCAGCGCGGCATCGGAATGTCCGTATACCGGTAATGACGCCATGCGGACAGCACGCGCATGGCCGGATCGACGGAATCCTCCTCGTCGAACGCCTCGCCGTCGCGTCCGCGCACTCCTTCGAAACGGGAACGACGATGGGCGATGCCGGCGCGCGGCACGACGACCACGCGGCCGCCGCCGCGGCAGATCCTACGGCACAGGTCGGCGCCTTCGGCATAGGTGGTGAACCATCCGTTCAATCCGCCGAATGCGCGATAGGTCTCCATGGGGACGAGCGCGCCGGCCATCGACACCGCGAAGACGTCGGCTCGGGAATCGTACTGTTCCTGATCGGGTTCACCGTCGACGACGAGCGTGTTGACGCCATGCCCCGCGGCGTAGGAACCGACGCCATGCAGGCGCTCGCCTTCCCAGTCGAGCTGTTTGGCTCCAAGCAGGGAGGCTCCCGGCGTGTTGCGCCGCGCCTCGACGAGATGTTCCAGACAACGTGCGTCGGCGGGACGGGAATCGTCGTGCAGCAGCCACAGGGCGCGTGTCGCCCCGTCCAGCCGCGCGTAGTCCATGGCCCTGTCGACCGCGTCGCCGAACGAGACGGCGCCCTGCGCGCGCACGAGACGCACACTGACGGTCACGGTGCGGGGTTCTCGTCCCAGCATCGGATCGGAGGGCGTCACGGTCACATCGAACGAGGTCTCAAGCGGTTGCGCGGTGCCGCCGGTGCAGTCGGCGATGACGATCACGCCGGGCAGCACGGTCTGTCCGAACAGCGACCGGAGCGTCGCCGGGAGGAACCTGAGGTCCTCTTCGACGGTCACGACCGCGGCGATGCCGGTCTCGACGGCACGCGCGTGCGAATACGGACGGGCGGCCAATGCGTCGGCCAGAACCCGGCGCACGCCGCCCGTGATGGTGGAAGTTCGTTCGTTGTCAGTCACGCCTGCTCCTTGCGCGTTTTCTTGTACCGTCGGCGTTCCCTCTCGCTCATGCCGCCCCAGATGCCGAATCTCTCGTCATGGTCGATGGCCCATTCCAGGCACTGCTGGCGCACCTCGCATTGCGAGCACACTCGTTTGGCATCGCGCGTCGACCCGCCCTTCTCCGGGAAGAACGCTTCGGGGTCGGTCTGCGAACACAGCGCCTTGCGCTGCCAGGACACGTCCCCGTCCGGCGAGAACAGCCCCCACAGCAGCTCCTCCAACGGCTCGTCGGCGGAGTCCTCGGCAATGCCCCACATGCGCATGACCTCCCTTTGCCTGATTCGAGCCGGTTCCTTCGTGTTAGATTACACACATGCGGTTCGGCTTTTGTCAAGTGGAGCCGTGTCAATGCCACACTTCGGACGCGACCTATGGTATAAGCCGGTTTCGGCTGTTTTCCAAGGGCCGATCCCCTCCTCCGCATCTTCCCCAGGTCTTTTCTCTCACGTCTGCCGTACAATCAAGAGGATTTTTGTCTCCGACAGGAAGGTTTGTGTCCGTGGGCTCGAAGAGATCCGGTGCCGATATCCCCAACGTCAACGGCTGGGGAGATTACTCCCCCCGCCACAGTGTGGCGTACCGCGTGCAGCACCGGCTGCGCAACACCGTGGTCTGCGCGGTCGCGGCGGTGCTCGTGTTCGCCGGCACGGCGGCGGGCGCGACGCTCATGGACATCAATGGCACCATCGCCGACCAGGCGGTCGACGTGATCGGCCAGAACGGCAAATCCGCCGAGACGCAGGTCGTCGACCCGAACGCCGGCAAGTCCATCGAGCTGCTCATCCTCGGACAGGACACGCGCGACGGCGGCAACAGCGCCATCGGCGGCTCCGGCGAGGATCTGGAGGGCACGCACAACGCTGACACGACGATGGTCATGCAGATCTCGGCCGACCGCAAGTACATCAACCTCGTGTCCATCCCGCGCGACTCGCTGGTCGACGTGCCGAGCTGCGAGACGACGAACGGCACCGTGGGCGCCCAATACAACGTGATGTTCAACTCGATCTTCGCCTCCGGCTACAGCCAGGGCGGCGATCTCGCCTCGGCGGCCAGCTGCACGATGAACGCGGTGAACTCGCTGACGGGACTCGACATCCAGAACTTCATCGTCGTCGACTTCAACGGCCTCAAAAGCATGATCGACGCCGTCAACGGCGTGGACCTGTGCATTCCCGCGGACATCAGCGACGACTACACCGGCACCTATCTCAACAAGGGCTGGCAGCATCTCGACGGCCTGGCCGCCACCCAGTATGCGCGTCTGCGCCACGGTGCCGGCGACGGCTCCGACATCCAGCGCACCACGCGCCAGCAGTACCTCATCAAGCAGCTGCTCAACGAGGCGCTGCAGAAGAACATCCTCACCCAGTCCGGCCAGCTCTACCAGCTGGCGAAGGCCGCCCTCAAGTCGCTCAACATCTCCAAGGGACTGGCCAACACCACCACGCTCGCCGGACTGGCGATGAGCCTCAAGGATTTCAACGTATCCAACCTCTACGCGCGCACCGTGCCGGTGGTCGCCGCGCCGAGCGACCCGAACCGCGTGGTGTGGGGCGACGACGCGGACACGCTGTGGTCGAAGATGCGCAACGGCGAACCGTTCGTCGACCAGACGGCCACCGACGCGGGCTCCACGGATTCCAGCCAGACCGATTCCACCCAGACCGACGCGAACGGCACCGACCAGTCCACGACGGACGGCGCGGACCAGGGGACCGCCGACCAGAACGCCACTGACCAGCAGGGCGGCGACCAGAACCAGACCGGCAACACGAAGATCGCCGACGGCATCGAGCAGGACGCGTCCGGCCAGTACATCGACACGGCCACCGGCGGCATCATCGACACCGAGACCGGCATCATCAAGGACGCGTCCAGCGGACAGGTGATCGGCATCTCCGAAGCGTATCTCAACAACGTGGCCTGCCCCGCCAAGCAGTGACGACCGGCCTCGCAACCGGCGACCGATCGCACTGTCCTAGTGCGGCGACGGCCCCGAAACGTCCCACGGCGTTCCGGGGCCGTTGCCGCATGTGCCGGAAATGAGAAAATAACGGACGCCAGGCCCGTATCCGCCCGATGATGTGCAACAGTGACATAGGTTCAGACCACATGTATCCATGACAGGCACGGGGAGGCGGCATGACGCAGGAAGACGAGGGAGCACGTTCTCAAGGGGTTCCCCCGAGCTTCATCCCCGCCGGTTCCCGACGCCGTCCGTCGGCGGAATCCGCTCCGAGCATCGCCGACGGATCGTCATTCTCCCGCACGCAGTCCGCACCGTCGGCGCAGGCCGCTTCGTTCGCTCACGCCGCGTCCGGCGTGACCCCGCCGAGCTTCACCCCCGCACCGTCACGCGCCTCGGCTCGCCATGCCCAGCGATCGTCCCAGGCGACGCCCGCCTCGTTCGCACCGCGTTCCGGCGCATCGGCCTCCGCCGCACCACGCGCAGCCAGGTCGACGGCGTCATCCGGCGGAACCTCCGCCGCCTCCACCCCCGCGCCGGCGATCCACGGCCATGCCGAACAGCCGCGCAGCTTCTCCCCCGCACCAGCCCGCGTCGCACGGCGATCGTCGGGGTCCAGCAACATCGCCGGCGCGCGCAGGCCGGACGATGCCGCGCGGGCGATACGCGCAAGCCGTCCGGCTTCCGTTCGCTCCACCCCTACCGACCATGCCGAACGGAGCAGCGGCGTGCAACGCGTCGGACGCCCGGGCGGCTCGGGGACTCGCACACTGCACCGACTCCGCCATCGCGCCCCGCATATCATCCTCGGCACGCTCGCCGTGCTCGTCATCGCGCTCATCCTCGCCGTGTTCGGCGCATGGCATTGGGTGGACTCCCGATTGAACACGGAGGACGGATGGCTCACTTCCGCGGCGAACACGTCGGCGACGACATGGCTGATTCTCGGCTCCGACGAACGCGACGGCACGACCGGCGGCAGCGCCGACGACACACCGGGCTTCCGCACCGACACGATCCTGGTGCTCACCAAGCCGAAGAACGGCCCCAGCTCGCTTATCTCCATCCCGCGTGACTCGCTCACCCAGGTGGACGGCACCTACATGAAGATCAACGCGGTCGCGCAACTCAACGGCAATCAGGCGCTCGTCGGCACCGTCGAGCAGATCACCGGGCAGAAGATCGATCATATCGCCAAGATCAAATTCGGAGGGCTCACGAACGTGGTCGACGCCGCGGGCGGCGTGAACCTCTGTTACGACGAGACGGTCAGCGACCCGTATTCCGGATTGAATTGGCAGGCCGGATGCCATGTGGCGGACGGTGCGACGGCGCTCGCGTTCTCGCGCATGCGCTACGCCGACGCGAACGGCGACTTCGGCCGCGCGCAACGCCAACGGCAGGTGATTTCCGCGATCGTCTCGAAGGTCTCCTCCAAGGAGGTGCTGGGCAATCCCGCGAAGGCGATGAAGGTGGCCGACGCCGGTCTCGCCGCCGTGACCTTCGACTCCAAGACCACCACCGCCACCCTGATCGACATGGCCCTGACGTTCAAGAACGCCACCGGATCCGACGGCGTCACCGGAAGCGTGTACTGGACCGACCCGGACTATCAGGTCGACGGCGTCGGATCGTCGGTGCTGCTCGACGACACGAAGAACACGGAACTGTTCTCCGAACTCGCGGCGGGCACGCACAAAGCCGGCACCGTAGGCACGCTCGCCGAGAACAGCTGACCGTTGTGTGAAGATTCGTGAGAGCTCCGTCCACATTCCCCGCACCGGTTGCACCGGCCTGTGTCATGCGTCCACACTGGGCGCATGACACGCAGACCATCATCATCGCGACGAAACGAACGGCGAAACGAACGAGACGGTGACGACCCGTCACATCGGGAGGAACGCCTCACCATGGTGGCGACGGCGGCTCCGCTCGTCGCCCAGATCGTCATGCTCGCCGCGCTGCTCGCGATGCGACGCTGGCTGTTCGCCATGATGCTGGCCCCGTCGATCATCGGATGCCTCGCCATGCTGCTCGCGCAGATGGCCCGACGCCGAAGCCGCGATACGACCGACTCCTCCATGGGCGACGAACAGGCGAGGCACGAGGCCATCGACGACAGCACCCGTCTCGACATGCTCGACTCGATCCCATTGGAAGGACTGCTGTCGCTGCGCCCATGCGACGATCCGCTCCCGTGGCGGACGATCGCGCGACGATGGCTGGAACCGCCGTCGATGGACGTGCCCGTAGGTATGCGCGCCGACGGCGTGTTCCATCTCGATCTCGAACGCCAAGGACCTCACGCCCTGGTGGCAGGCACCACCGGATCAGGTAAATCGGTGCTGCTGCAAAGCTGGTGCCTCGCCCTCGCATGCCGCAACACGCCGGACGATCTGCGATTCGTGTTCCTGGATTTCAAGGGAGGCACCGCCTTTCGCGCATTGGAACGACTCCCCCACTGCGTCGGCAGCGTCTGCGACCTGGATCTGCGACATGCCGCACGCGCCCTGCACGCCATCGAAGCGGAACTGAAACGGCGGGAACGTCTCGTCGCCGACGCGCACGCACAGGACGTGAAGGACATGGGAGCGCAGTCCCCGCCCCGCATCGTCATCGTGGCCGACGAGTTCCACGCGTTGAAGGACCAGCTGCCCGACACGGTGGGGAGACTGGTGCGCATCGCCTCGCTCGGACGCGCGCTCGGCATGCACGTGATCGCCTGCACGCAGCACCCGTCCGGACAGGTGTCGGCGGAGATGAAGGCGAACATGTCGCTGGGCATATGCCTGCGCGTGCGCGACGGCGTGCAGTCGACGGAGCTTCTCGGCTCGGCGAAGGCAGCGTACATTCCGCCGTCGCTGCCCGGTGTCGCCTACTGCAACGACGGCGCCTCGGTGGCATCATGGCGATGCGCCGAAACCCGTGAGATTCCGCGACTTGTCGACGCCGCGATCACAGCCGCCCGGTTCCACGGGTGCGTGCCGCCGCCCGCGCTGTTCACGGCACCCCTGCCTCGCCGGCTGGCGGCCCTCCCCGCCGCGACCGCGGTAGGCGGCGTGCCGTTCGCGCTGCGCGACGACGGCATGTCGCTCCACGTCGCGCATCTGCCGCTGGGAGAAGGCAACATCGGCGTGATCGGACAGCACGGCCGGGGCAAGACGAACCTGCTCGCCGTGATCCGTAGCCACATCGCGGCGATGGGGGACGACGGACCGGCGGTACGTCTTACCACGCGCGACGGCGACGGCTATGTGACGCGGCAGGTATGTGACGTTGGCGGGAACGCCTCCCGCACCACCCCTCACCCCGACCTCCCGTCGGGAACGGCTCCCCCATCGTCTTCCGCAACGACCTCTCCAACGTTCTCCCCGACAGCCTCCGTCTGGCTCGTCGACGACGCGGGCCCCCTGTTCGACCCGTTCGGCGACGATCCGCTGTGCGCGGAACTGCGTGGGGCGCTCGCGGACCACCGGATCACGGTGGTGTTCGCCGCGGAGACCAGCCGGCATGTCCGTGTGCCGGAGCATTGCGCGATCCGTGTGGTGTTCCCTACGGGAGACCGCGCCACCGATCAGATGAACGGCATTCCCGGCGACATGTGGGCGTCGTTCGACCGTGACGACATGGTGCTGCCGGGGCGTGCCGTGCTCATCGACCATGCACGCGCCGCGCCGGTGCAATGCGTGCTGGACCGCGGATAGCGCCGGGCGGCGGTCGGCGCGGCGCGGCGCGTCTCTTCATCTCTTTGGCGAAAAGTCTTGAAAATGACGTCCGAACGTGCTTAGGTATATGAAGACAGGATGTAGAAGGCTCGGACAGGAGTGTAACGACGATGAGCAGTGCTTACGATTGGCGCGCCAAGGCCGCGTGCCGTGACAAGGATCCGGAGCTGTTCTTCCCGGTGGGCAACACCGGTGCAGCCTACCAGCAGATCGAAGAAGCCAAGGCCGTATGCCGTACCTGCAAGGTGATTGACGCGTGCCTCAAGTGCGCGCTCGACACGAATCAGGATTACGGTGTCTGGGGCGGTCTGAGCGAGGACGAGCGCCGCCAGCTCAAGCGCAAGGCGATGCGTCTGCGCCGCTCGCAGGCCATGCAGATGCAGATCTGAGATTCCCGCGTTTCCCGTGGTTCACGCATCATGGTGAATCACGACTTTCCGCTTGTATGTGATGAGCCCGACTCCCCTGCACAGGAGTCGGGCTCATCACATTATGGACCACCGCAAGTGTCCCACGTATGGTGCGGCGTTCCATGATGGTGCGGCGCAATGCGTCACGCCGCACCACCGATATCACTCGGCCTGCGCGGCACGCAGCTTCATATCGAGCACCACACGGGTGCCGCCGTCGCGACGCGGCTCCCAGCGCACGGTGCCGCCGAAATCGTTCGTGACGAACGTGTTGATGATCTGTGTGCCGAGACCGGAGCCGGAGGATCGCGCCATGCCGCCCTGCGCCTCCGTGTCGAGACCGGTGCCGTCATCCTCGACGATGACGCTCAGGTTCGAGCCGGAACGCCCCACCGAGATGGTGATATGGCCTTCCTTGCGGCCTTCGAAGCCATGCTCGACGGAGTTGGTGATCAGCTCGGTGAGCACGAGCGACAGCGGGGTCGCGTCCTGGGCGGGCATCATGCCGAACTTGCCGACGAAGTCGATGTCGATGTGCTGGTCGCGCATCGTGGCCACGTCGACGGCCATCTTGAGCAGGCTGGCGATCACCTTGTCGAAGTCGACGACCTCGTCGACCGTCTGGCTCAGTCCCTCATGCACCATGGCGATGGTCTGCACGCGGCGCTGCGCCTCCTTGAGCTCCTTCTTGACCTCCTCCGACTTGGTCTTGCGCGCCTGAAGGCGCAACAGGGCGGAGACGGCCTGCAGGTTGTTCTTCACGCGGTGGTGGATCTCGGAGATCGCTGCGTCCTTGGTCTGCAACTCCTGCTCACGGCGGCGCAGCTCGGTGACGTCGCGGCACAGGACGATGCCGCCGGTGCGGCCGTTCATGTCGTAGAGCGGCAGCGAGCGCACGGATACGGCGGACCGGTCCGTGGTGATCTCGGAGTCGACGGCGGCCTTGCCGCTCAGCACGAGCGGGAGCTGTTCGTCGACCTGTTCGTTCTGCTCGCGCAGCAGGTCGGCGCCGAGTTCGCTCAGATAGTGGCCCTGCATGGTGGTGAGCAGGCCGAGACGACGGAAGCAGCTGATTGCGTTCGGCGAGGCGTAACGGACGATGCCGTCCACGGTGAGCACGATGAAACCGTCGGCGACGCGGGCCATGTGGCGCTGGCTCATCACCGAATCGGAGTACGGGAACTGGCCGCGCGGAATCATCTCGTACAGCTGCTTGCCGGCGTTGATGCTTTCCGACTCATAGCGGCCGTTGGATTCGCGTGTGGCCATGTTGGTCTCGCGCACGACGAGGCCGAGCGTCTTGCCGTTGTGGCGCACGGGCGCGTACACGTTGCAGACGGTGGATTTGCCGACGGTGCGGAGCACGGTGGAACGGAAGACGACGGCCGACTGCATGGCGGCGTCGAGTTCGCCGGTCATGGCTTCGGGCATGACGTCACCGACGACATCGTCGGTGCGCAGCGTCATCACGGTGGAGGGGCGGCATTGTTCGGCCACGACGTAGCGGCCGTCCCCGTTCTGCATGATGAGCAGGAGATCGGCGAAGCTCAGGTCGGCGATCACCTGCCAGTCGGCGACGAGCTGGTGCAGCCATTCCCTGTCCCTGTCGTCGAGGTCCGGCCGCGTTGCGAGTATCTGGGAGAAATCTGCCATGGCTCCCATCATACGCATATGCGCCCGATGCCGGTGGGCTTCGGGCGCATGTCGCATCATCGTGTCGAATCCGCGTGCGGTCGCGTTACCGTCACTGTTTGAGACTGGAGTCGACGGAGGCGAGCACCTGGCTCATGAGCTGGGCCGCGCTCGCCTTGCCCTGGTTCTGCGTGACGACGGAGACCGCGGCCTTGTGACCGTGCGCCTCGACGATGGCGAAGTAGTTCCAGGTGTCTTGGATGCCCATGCCGCGGTGCGCGTGCACGGTCATGCCGGAGGGGATGGAGACGCCTTCGGAGGCGATGTCGACGTTCATCAGGTTGGCGCCGCCCTTCTGTTCCACGGCGGCGAGCATGCGCGCAGTGTCGGCGGAGGAGCTCTGGTTGGTGTAGCCGGCCCTGCTGGCGGCCACGTCGCCGAAGTCGCGGTTGAAGGAGGTGTCGTCGTAGCCGTTGGAGCTCAGCCACGAGTTGACGGCGCTCCAACCTCCCATGGCGGCGACGGCGTTGTTGCCGGCGGTGTTGTCCATGCCGCTCATCATCGCGTTGGCCTGCGAGGCCGCATCACCACCATGGGCCTGCGCGGCGAGGTAGACGGGCAGGTAGAGTCCGGCGGCCTCGAAACGCGTGTGCCCCTGCTTCGTGGAGGCCGGGGAGGCGCTGGAGGACGAACCGGAACCGATCGCCATGGCGGAGACGGCGACGTCGCTGGAGGAGTATTGGTCGGCGATCTTCGACAGCTGGTCGCTGGTGATCGTCGGTGTCTTCGAGGTCTTGGTCTTGCCGGACGAATCCGAGGACGAGGAGCCGGACGAGCCGGATCCCGAGTCCCCATCGGATGACGTCGTTCTGGGGCCACGTGATTCGAGCACGGTCACGGTCGACTTGGCTTTGAGCTTGGTGCCCGGGTCGATGCCTTTGACGCCGATGAAGACGCCCTTTTTCTCGTTCGAGTACTGCTGTTCGATGGTGGTCTCGAATCCGGCGTCCTGCAGGCGTTGCGCCGCCTCGTCGGCGGTGATGCCTTCGCCTCCCGAGACGGTCCATGACGTGTAGTCGGGCACGGTGGCGGATCCCCATACGCCCATCTGATGCGTGACGAATGCGATGCCGCCGAGCACCAACGCCACCACGGCGATGATCGCGACGAGCATGACGGGGTTGAAACCGCTTTTCTTCGCGGCTGCCTCCGATGAGGTTCCCGGCATCGAGACCCCAGGGGCGAAGTTCGGTTGCATGGGTTGCATGGGTTGCGCCGGCTGAGCGGCCTGACTGGTCTGGGTGGCCTGTGCTGCCGACCAGGATTGCGGCTCCACCGGCTGCATGGGCTGGCCGGGCTGGCCATAGGCGTAGGCGTCGGCCGTCGGCTGCGTCACACCACCGTCGAGGATGGTGGAATCGTTCTGCGGCACGGCTCCCGTCAACGGGGTGCCGCATTCCGTGCAGAACGACGCGGATTCCTCCTCATGTCCACATACCGGGCAAACGACCATCGGACTTCCTTTCTCGCCATGTTCTCGGACGACTGCTCCTATGCTAGTCCAAGGCGGGCGAAATCCTTATTCGCGCTTGACTTGCCCGTAACCTACGCTATCGTAGGTTACGGTAACGTAAGTTTTAGATGTGTCAACAATCGAAGGGCCGGAGGCGGCATGGCATACACGAGGAAGCTGACCGACGAGCAGCTGAAGGAGAAACGGCAGGCGGTGATCGACGCACGCGAGCAGGCGCTCAAGGCGCGCGCCGACGCGGCACGCAGCAAGGCCGAGCTCAAGGCGCAGGAGATCCGCCTCAAGGCCGAGGCGAAGGCCAAGCACGTCATCGCCAAGGGCGAGGCCAAGGCGCTCAAGCTGGAGGGCATCGCGCCGGCCGAAGTGGAGCGCAAGATCCGTCTCGACGTGCACGGGCGCCCGAAGCCGGCCATGCGCGGCTGGATCCACGCGGTCGCCTCGCCCCTGTCGCTGGCGGCGGGCATCGTGCTCATCTGCCTCGCCCAGGGGGCGGGTCTCAAATGGGCGTGCGCCGTGTTCATGACCGCGTCGCTCGTACTGTTCACGAACTCCGCCTGCTACCATCTGGGCGATTGGAGCCCCCACGTCACCGACGTGCTGCGCCGCATCGACCATGTGAACATCTTCCTGCTCATCGCCGGCACGTACACGCCCGTCTCGTTCGCGTTGCAGCCGTTCTGGCGCGACTTCATCATCATCTCGATGTGGTCGTGCACGGCGGTCGCGATGATCATCCACGTGATCTGGATCTCCGCGCCACGTTGGCTGTACACGGTGGTGTACATCGTCTTCGGCATCTACGGCCTCGCGTTCATGATGCTGTTCTGGCGCTCCCCCTACGCGGGCCCTGCCGTGGTGATTCTGCTGTGTGCGGGCGGCGCCTGCTACATCCTCGGAGCGATCGTGTACGCGCTGCGCAAACCCGATCCGTGGCCTCGCGTCTTCGGGTTCCACGAAATCTTCCACTGCGGCACCGTCGCCGGATACGCGTGCCATATGGTCGCCATCTACATGGTGATCGTGGCGTTGTGGGTCTGACCGGATCGCCCGCCGAACGATCACCGCAACACGACGGAGCCCTGCTCTTCCCGATTCGATAGGGAAGAGCAGGGCTCCGTTTCATACCCAGCCTACGGCCGGAGCGCAGCTCACACGAGCGGCTTGGACTCCTTGATGGTCACGGAGATCTCACGGCCGTTCGGCGCCTTGTAGCTCACCGTGTCGCCGGCGTTCGCACCGTTGATGGCGGCGCCGATCGGCGACTCGGGGCTGATGATGTCGTGGTCGGTGGCGATGGACAGGTCGCGCGTGCCGAGCACGAACACCTTCTCGCGGCCCATGATGTCGAGGGTGACGAGAGAACCGTCGCCGACCTTGCCTTCCGGCGGGGCGGTGAGGATCTTCGCGTGGCGCAGCTTGACGGTGAGCTCATCGATGCGGCCCTGGTTGACGCGCTGCGCCTCGCGGGCGGCCTGGTAGCCGCCGTTCTCGCTCAGATCGCCCTCCGCGCGCGCGGCGGACACCTTGGCGAGGATCTCATCGCGATACTCGCCCTCACGCCAGGCGAGCTCCTCTTTCATCTTGTCGTACGCCTCCTGCGTGAGCAGGATGTCCTTGTCGTCTTCTGCCATGTCTGTTTCCTTGTCCTGTGCCGACGGTGCCGAAGGCCGCCGCCGATGTCTGTTTGCTATGGATATGCGAAAGCGCCGGATGTCTCCCGGCGCTTCCTGAAGAATCCGCTACCGCGTTCAGCGCGTGGAGATGATGTCGATCACGAACACGAGGGTGTCGCCGCCGCCGATGCCGGCCTGCGGAACGCCACGCGAACCGTAGCCGTACTCCGGCGGGATGGAGACGATGAGACGGGATCCGACGTTGTGGCCCGGCACGGTCTGATCCCAGCCCTTGATGACCTGGCCGACACCGATGCCGAAGCTGGCCGGCTGGTGGCGGTTGAAGCTGGAATCGAACGGCTCGCTCTTGCCCCACACGACGCCGTGATAGTTCACGGTGACGGTGTCGCCGCGGCGGACGATCGGGCCGTCGCCCTCCACGACCTCGACGACCTTGAGACCGGCCGGAGCTTCGTCGGTCGGGAACTCGATGACGGGCGTGGTGCCGAATTCGGCCTGCACGGTGGGCATATCAGCCATGGTTTTGCCTCCTTAAAGCATCACCTTCACGAACACAATGCCGCTCATATTAGCACCGTCCGCCCGAATACGCAGCGAGTTTTCCGCCCAGAGCCGCCATCGCCGTCAGCATTCGACGACGTTGACGGCCAGACCGCCCTTCGACGTCTCCTTGTATTTGGCCATCATGTCCTCGCCGGTCTCCTTCATCGTGCGGATGGCCTGGTCGAGACTCACGATGTGCGAGCCGTCGCCGAGCATGGCCATGCGCACCGCGTTGATGGCGGTGTTCGCCGCCATCGCGTTACGCTCGATGCAGGGGATCTGTACCAGTCCGCCCACCGGATCGCAGGTCAGGCCCAGATTGTGTTCGATGCCGATCTCCGCCGCGTTCTCCACCTGCTCGGGGGTGCCGCCCATCACGGCGGCGAGCCCGGCGGCGGCCATCGAACAGGCGGACCCCACCTCGCCCTGGCATCCGACCTCGGCGCCGGAGATCGACGCGTTGCGCTTGAACAGGTAGCCGATCGCGCCGGCGGTGAGCAGGAACGTGACGACACCCTGCTCGTTCGCATCGTCGACGAAATGCCAATAGTAGTGGAGCACGGCGGGGATGATGCCCGCCGAACCGTTGGTGGGGGCGGTCACGATGCGCCCTCCTCCCGCGTTCTCCTCGGAGACGGCGAGCGCGAACAGGTCCACCCAGGCGGCGTCGGAGCTTTCGAGCACGGCGTCGCGACGCTGCCGGTCGCGGCGCAGCACGTCGGCGTTGGAGGCGAGGCGCGCGTACATCTTCGGCGCGCGGCGGGGCACATCGAGCCCGCCGGGCAGTACGGGCTCGGTGGACGAGCAGCCGTGGTTCACGCATTCGCGCATGACGCGCCACACGTTGTCGATGGCGGCGCGCACCTGCACGCCGGAGCGTGTGGCGGTCTCGTTGGCCCACACGAGTTCGGCGATGCTCAGATGGTGCTCACGACACAGGGTGACAAGTTCGGCGCATGAGGAGAACGGGTAGGGCGCGTCGGGGCCGAAGTCGGTGGACGCGTTGTCGTCCTCGTCGGCGAAGGCGGCGCCTTCCGGAGGACGCTCGTGGATGCCGATCATCAGGTCGTCCGGTCGACCTTGGCGGATGAATCCGCCGCCGATCGAATACCAGACCTGTTCGTCGACGAGGCTGCCGGCCGCGTCGAACGCCTGGAACCGCATGCCGTTGGGGTGGGCGGCCATGCGTTTCCACTGTTCGAAGACCATGTCCGTGTCGTAGTGGAATCCTATGCGTTTGACGCCGGCGAGGTTGAGCGTGTCGTCGAGGGCGCAGGTCTCACGGATGCGCAGCATGTGCTGCGTGTCGACGGTGGCGGGCACGTTGCCTTCGAGTCCGGCCATGACGGCGTGGTCGGTGCCGTGGCCGAGTCCGGTGAGCGCGAGCGAACCGTACAGGGTGACCTTGATCCGGTCCGTGCGCTCGACGAGATTCTCGTCGCGCATCGAGGCGACGAACGCGTGCGCGGCGGACATCGGCCCGACGGTGTGCGATGAGCTGGGACCCACGCCGATGGAGAACATGTCGAGGACGCTGAACATGGGACTTCCTCCTGTCTGCTGTTCTACTACCTACTGCTGTCTATCGGCCTTGTCGTCATCGGCCGAGCGCGGAGAACATCATCACGGCGCAGACGAGGCCGAGTGCGGCGAGCACGATCTGCACGGCGAGCAGTGCGATCGCGACGCCGCGCTTCGCGGCGAGCTTCGGCGCGAACATCTGGGCGAGCATGGCGGCGACGAAACCGAACACCGCATAGTTGACGGCCACGGCGGCGACATCGCCGTTGGCGAGCACGACGCCGTTGAGCGGCTGGTCGAGCGAGTTCATCACGGAGGTCATCACGAACAGTCCCCAGATGCCGTAGCCGATCGCGCCGACGACGCCGTAGGCGAACGGTTTGAACTTGTCGCGCATGCGCAGGGTGAACGATTCGACGCACCACAGGAGCGCGAAGCCGACGACGTACGTGTAGGCGACGGCGACGAACGTGACGACGAGCGCCCACGGCACGAGCGAGGCGACATTGCCGATCATCGCGAGATAGAAGCCGGAGCAGGCGATGGCGCCGATGGCGAGCACGGTGCCGATGATGATGTTCTGCGCGAGCATGATCGGCATTCCGGTTGTGGTGTCCTTGTCGACGTGGGTCCAGCTGGACGGCATGGCGTTCCTCTCCTTCACGTGTGCGCGGTGTCGGGACGGGGAACGAGCCTAGCCGCCGTATGTTTCGGCGGTTTGTTTCCGGATGATGACGAAAGTGCCCCCGGTGGGACTCGAACCCACAACGCCGAAGCGATCGATTTTAAGTCGACTGCGTCTACCGATTTCGCCACGGGGGCTTTGGCCGGTCGGAACCGACCGTGCCATTGTACTATGCCATGCGCCGCCGCGCTCAGCGCGCCGCGAGCAGTCGTCGACCGTAGTCGAGGACGATGCCGTCGAGCAGACCGTGCTCGCTGGCCACGTACGAGTCGATGGCCTCGCCGTGGTCGAGACGCGCGGCCTCGCTCACCTTGGCGAGCACGCGGTTCCAGACGACGGCGCCGCCGCCCACCACGTCAATGCGCCCGGGGTGGATCGTCTTGTAGTCGCGGCGACGTTCGCGCGTCATGCGCAGGAAACGGTCGTCGATGGCGGTCGCGTCGGCGATGGACAGGCGATGGCCGTCGACGACGGAATGATCGTATTCCTTCAGTCCGATGGCGAGCGCGGTCATCGTGGTCACGGTGCCGGACACGCCGATGATGGTGCGCGCGCGTCCGGCGGGCACGGTGCGGAACGCCTCGTCGATGTGCGCGTCGACGTCCTCGACAGCTTCGGCGATCTCCTCCTCGGTGGGCGGGTCGGTCTTGAGGTGGCGCTCGGTCATGCGCACCGATCCGATGTTCATCGAAAACGCGGCCTCGACCTGCGTGGCGGGCGTGGACTCGCCGTCGCCGCCGATGACGAGTTCGGTGGAGCCGCCGCCCAGGTCGACGACCAGATAGGGCGGTTTGAGGTCGCCGCGGTCGACGACCGACGTGGCGCCGAGGAAGCTCAGGTCGGCCTCCTCGATACCGGGGATGACTTCAGGACGCACGCCGAGGATCGACTCGATGCCGTCCTCGAACTCCTCGCGGTTCTCGGCGTCGCGTGTGGCGGAGGTGGCGACGAATCGGATGCCGTCGACCGGATGCTCGGCGAGGATGCCGGCGAACTCGCGGGCGGCCGCGTAGGCGCGTTCCAGCGCCTCGTCGGCGAACCGGTGCGTCTTGTCGACGTCCTGGCCGAGTCGGATGACGCGCAGCACGCGCGGCACGATCTCGGTCATGCCGTGTTCGTCGACGCGCGCGACCTTGAGTCGGATGGAGTTGGTGCCGCAGTCGATTCCCGCGACGGTCACCGCCTTGCCCATGAGTGGCTTCCTTTCCTTCTGTTCCGGTACGTCTATTCGAGCACGCTGCAGCGGCAGACCGCCGGATCGAACTCGTCCTTGACACGGTCGAGTACCATGTCGCCGATCGGGTTGGCGCCGCGTCCCATGACGAGCGACTGGGCGATCAGCGCGTGCAGGCATTTGACGCGCACGGGCATGCCGCCCGCGGACGTGCCTTCGATATGCTCCTCGGTGTCGCCGAGCTTGACGGCGATCTCGTGGCGGAATGCGAGATACAGTTCATGCGCATGCGCGTAGGCGGCCTTCACGTCCTCGTCTTCGGCGACGAGTCGACTGTACTCCTGCATCACGCCGTCGGCCTCCACGTGGGAGGCCGCCTTGACGGCCTCCGGGCTGGTCAGATAACAGGTGGTGGGGAACGGCACGCCACCGGGCAGCAGCGGACGGGTGACGACGGCGAGCGGACGGCCGCACACGCAGCGCGCGCCGACGGCAGCCATGCCGCGCGGATAACGTCCGAGCTGGTGTTCGACGATGGTGATGTCGTTCTCGGTCGCCGGATGGTCGAGAATCCGGTCGGCCAGTGCGATCGGGTCGATGGTGGTGGTCACTGTTGGTCCTTCTTGGTCGTGGTCGTATCCGTCGAGGTGGAATCCTGCTGCGTTCCGGATTGGCTCTGCGTGCCCGCGGAGTTCTTGGATGCCGGCGAGTCGGCCTTCTTGAACGCGTACGACAGTTCACTGTACCAAGGCAGCTGCTTCGACGTGTCCGTGTCCGTGCTGGTCTTCGTTCCTCCGCCGCTGCCGTCGCCGGTCACCGCCTGCGGGTTCTGCACGCGCACCGGCGTCTCGCCGGGGAAGACGAATCCGAGGCGTTCGCGCGCCTGCGCGGCCACGTAGTTCTTGTCATTCCAGCGGGAGATGTCGTTCTCCAGTTCCTGTTTCTGGGCGACGAGCGCCGCCTCTTCACGCTTGAGACTGTTGAGATGGGCGAGATCGGCCGCATACGTGTTGAATGTGGAGACGAGCTGGATGGTGCCGACCGCGATGATGAACAGGGAAACGAAGAAGGCGATCGGGCCGGAGTTGCCGGAACGACGGCTTTTCTTCGCTTTCGCGGATTTCACGGAGGTCTTGCTTCCCCCCGCGCGCGATGTCCGGTTCCGTGTGGTCATGGGCAACAAAATACCCGTCGCGTTCGACGGAACACGACGGGTATGTGCATTACGCTACCGCCGCCCTATGCGGGGCGACGCTGCGGCACGCCGACGAAGCGGCATCGACTCACTTGCCGATGTACTTCTTGCAGGCCTTGAAGGCGCTGTAGCCGGCGTACTTCGCGGTGGAGCCGAGCTCCTCCTCGATCTCCAGCAGGCGGTTGTACTTGGCGACGCGCTCGCCACGGGCCGGGGCACCGGTCTTGATCTGGCGGGTGTTCTTGGCGACGGCCAGGTCGGAGATGGTGGTGTCCGGGGTCTCGCCGGAACGGTGGGAGACCATGGAGGTGTAGCCGTTGGCGGTGGCCAGCTCGATGGCGTCGAGGGTCTCGGTGACGGTGCCGATCTGGTTCAGCTTGACCAGCAGGGAGTTGGCGGCGCCGAGCTCGATGGCCTTGGCCAGACGGGCCGGGTTGGTCACCAGAAGGTCATCGCCGACGAACTGCAGGCGGTCGCCGAGCAGCTTGGTGATGGCGGTCCAGTCTTCCCAGCCCTCCTCGTTGAACGGATCCTCGATGGAGACGATCGGGTACTCCTCGATGAGCTGCTCGTAGAAGTCGAGCATGTACTGGGAGTCGCGGTCGTCGCCCTCGAAGTGGTACTTGCCGGTCTCCTTGTTGTAGAACTCGGAGGAGGCGACATCAAGGGAGATGCCGATCTGCTTGCCCGGCTCGTAGCCGGCGGCGGAGATGGCGTCCATGATGTAGTTGAGGGAGTCCTTGTTGGACTTCATCTTCGGAGCGAAGCCGCCCTCGTCGCCGAGGCCCGTGTTCAGGCCTTCCTTCTTGAGGACGTTCTTCAGGGTGTGGTAGACCTCGACGCCGGCCTGGAGGGCCTCGGAGTAGGTGTCGAAGCCGTACGGGGAGATCATGTACTCCTGGATGTCGGTGGCGAAGTCCGCGTGGGCGCCGCCGTTCATGATGTTCATGTTCGGCACCGGCAGGATGTGGCCGTTGGTGCCGCCGATGTAGCGGTACAGCGGCTCGTCGGCGGACTCGGCGGCGGCGTACAGGGCGGCCAGGGAGACGCCGAGGATGGCGTTGGCGCCCAGACGGCCCTTGTTCGGGGTGCCGTCGAGCTCGATCATCAGGTCGTCGAGGGCGCGCTGGTCGGAGGCATCCATGCCGATGACCTTCGGAGCGATCTCCTCGTTGACGGCCTTGACCGCGTTCAGAACGCCCTTGCCGCCGTAGACGGACTTGTCGCCGTCGCGACGCTCCCAAGCCTCGGCCTCACCGGTGGAGGCACCGGACGGGACCAGACCCAGACCACGGGCGCCGTCTTCGGTGTCCAGAACGACCTGGACGGTCGGGTTGCCGCGGGAATCGAGAATCTGACGCGCGTAGACGCTTTCAATTGCTGCCACAACTACTCCTTTAACGTTAGGTTGTGATGACATCGTCAAGAATAGTGTGATTGATGGACTACGCGCAAGGGTTCCGCATTGCGTGTTGTGAGCGCTCACACACCATTGTTCACCGATATTTCAGCACCGTTTCATACGCCGTTCGCCTCCCGGTGACGTTCCACGGTCCGGACATGGCTCCCGCCGCGGACACGCCCACGCAGGCCAATCCCCTCCGCCGCCCACGTCTCAATCATCAGCCCGACGCGCGGAGGCCCGCCGAATCCGGGACTACACTGAACCCCCATGAACGAGACGCACATCCGCCGCGCCGAGACGCGCGACATCCCCGAACTGCACCGGCTGCTGCGACAGGTGGCCGACGTCCACCACGACGGACGCCCCGACCTGTTCCGCGCGAACGCGACGAAATACACGGATGGTGAGCTCGCCGCGATCGTCGCCGATGACGAACGTCCGATCTTCGGCGCGTTCGCCGAGGACGACGCGACGCTCCTCGGCTACGCGTTCTGCGTGTTCGAACGGCATCCGGACAGCCATGTCCTCACGGATATCACCACTCTCTACATCGACGACATCTGCGTGGACGAGGCGGCACGCGGCCGCCACGTGGGCACCGCTGTCTACCGGCATGTGCTCGCTTTCGCCCGCGAGTCCGGATGCTACAACGTCACGCTCAACGTGTGGTCGTGCAATCCCGGCGCGCAGGCGTTCTACGAGGCGATGGGCCTCAAGCCCTACAAGATCGGCATGGAGACGATTCTGTAGGGCACGGGCCTCCCTACTTCCGCCCGCCGGGCACGTAGGCCAGGTCGTTGAGCAGGTCGGACACCCAGTCCATGACCTGCTCGCCGGGCATCGCCCCCTTGCCGAGCGAACCGGCGAACGGCGTGGGGATGATCATCTGGTGGGTGACCGGACGGTACTGGAACCCCTTGTAGATGCGCGACATGCGCATGAGCATCGACTCGGGCGGGTCGATGCGGCCGACGCGCAGACGGTTTGACTGGGCGAGGATCTCCGAGATGCCGAGCTCGCGCGCCCTGAACTTGAGGCGCGCCACGCCGAACAGCATTTCGAACTCCTCCGGCAGCGGGCCGTAGCGGTCGACGAGCTCCTCGGCGAGGTCCGTGAGGTCCTGTTCGTCGCGCGCGGCGGCGAGTTTGCGGTACGCCTCCAGTCGCAGTTTGTCCGAGTCGATGTAGTCGACCGGAATCGACGCCTCGACCGGCAGGTCGATGGACACGGCCACCGGTTCGGCCGCCTTGTCCGGTTCCTTGTACGCCTCGACGGCCTCGGAGACCATGCGCACGTACAGGTCGAAGCCGACGCCCTCGATGTGGCCGGACTGCTGGTCGCCGAGCAGGTTGCCGGTGCCCCTGAGCTCCAGATCCTTCATCGCCACGTCGAAGCCGGAACCCAGCGCCGTGTTCTGCGCGATCGTGGCAAGCCTGTCGTGCGACTGCTGGGTCATCGGCTTGGACGGATCGTACAGGAAGTACGCGTACGCGCGTTCGCGGCCGCGGCCGACGCGTCCGCGCAGCTGGTGGAGCTGCGAGAGGCCGAAACGGTCGGCATGGTCGACGATCAGCGTGTTCGCGTTCGAGATATCCAGACCGGTCTCGATGATCGTCGTGCACACGAGCACGTCGATGTCGCGATGCCAGAAGTCGCGGATGATCTGGTCGAGCTGCTTCTCGCCCATCTTGCCGTGCGCGACGCCGACCTTCGCCTCCGGCACGAGCGTATGAATCTTGTCGGCGATATGCGCGATGTCCTCCACGCGGTTGTGCACGTAGAACACCTGACCGCCGCGCAGCAGCTCGCGGCGCACCGCAGCCGTGACCTGCGCGTCCTCGTAGGCGCCCACGTAGGTGAGCACCGGCAGACGATCCTCCGGCGGCGTGGCGAGCGTCGACATCTCACGGATGCCGGTCACCGCCATCTCCAGCGTGCGCGGGATCGGCGTCGCGGACAGGGACAGGACATCCACGTTGGTGCGCAGGGCCTTGAGCGTCTCCTTGTGCTCGACGCCGAACCGCTGCTCCTCGTCGATGATGACGAGGCCCAGATCCTTGAACCTGATCTTCGGGTTGAGCAGCTTGTGCGTGCCGATGACCACGTCCACGGTGCCGGCCGCCAATCCCTCGATGGTCTCCTTGATCTCCTTGGGACGCTGGAAGCGGCTCATCGCCGCCACGTTGACAGGGAAACCCTCGTAGCGTTCGGTGAACGTCTCGTAATGCTGCTGGACGAGCAGCGTGGTGGGCACGAGCACGGCCACCTGCTTGCCGTCCTGGATGGCCTTGAATGCGGCGCGCACCGCGATCTCGGTCTTGCCGAAGCCCACGTCGCCGCAGATGAGCCGGTCCATCGGACGCGGCTGCTCCATGTCGTGCTTGACCTCGTCGATGGTGGTGAGCTGGTCGGCGGTCTCCTGGTAAGGGAACGCGTCCTCCAGCTCCTTCTGCCACGGGGTGTCCGGGCTGAACGCGAAGCCGGGCGTACGCTGTCGGGCCGAATACAGCTTCACCAGATCGTCGGCGATCTCCTTGACGTGCTTGCGCGCCTTCGCCTTGGTGGCCGCCCAGTCGGAGCCGCCCAGCTTGTTGAGCTTGGGTGCTTCGGCGCCAATGTACTTGCTCACCTGGTCGAGCTGGTCGGTGGGGATGAACAGCTTGTCCGGCGGGGCACCCCGCTTGCTCGGCGCGTATTCGATGACGAGGTATTCGCGCGTGGTCCGGTTCGCGCCGGTGCCGATGGTGCGCTGGCGCATCTCGACGAACCGGCCGATGCCGTGCTGCTCGTGCACCACGTAGTCGCCGGCCTTGAGCTCCATCAGGTCGATGGCCTTGCGGCGGCGTTTCGGGGTCTTCGCCTGCGCCATCGCCGACGTGCGGCCGGTCAGGTCGCGTTCGGTGAGCAGGGCGGTCTTCGCCTGCCTGTCGACGAAGCCGTCGATCGCCTGCGAGCGGATCGTGTCGAACCGGGTGATGCCGGTCGCGTTGACGGCGCGCTTGAGTCGCGCGAGCGTGCCCTTGGCCGCCGCGGTGATGGTCACGTCGAATCCGGCGTCGATGAGTCCTTCGATGCCGGCGGCCGCCTTCGACTCGTCGCCGCGGTACTCCCCCGGGTTCGTCGCATCGACCTGCACGCGCCCCGGACGCGAGGCGTCGACGGTGAAGCTGGTGAGACGGATCACGTCGTGCTTCGAGTTCTCGAGCGCGGATATCGCCTCGTCGTAGTCGATGAAGCTCGCCTGGTCGAAGGTGATGGGTGCGCCGGCGCCGTGGCCGGACGCGGCAACATGCCAGCTGGCGGCGAGGAACTCGTTCGCCGTCTTGGCGAGATCCTCGGCGGAGCGGCGCAGCTTCTCCGGGTCGCTCAACAGGACGACGGCGTCGCCGGGGAGCAGACCCATGACCGGCTCCATGTCGTCGATGAGCGCCGGCATCAGCGATTCCATGCCTTCGACGGGAACGGCGTTCGCGATGGATTCGAGCATGTCGTCGGCGTTCGGGATGGAGCCGATCAGCGATTTCGCGCGGGCGCGCACCCGGTCGGTGAGTTGCAGCTCGCGGCAGGGCGTCGCCCAGATGGTCGTAAGGCCGTCACCATAGGTGCGCTGGTCGGAGGCGTGGAACTCCCTGATGCCGTCGATCTCGTCGCCGAAGAACTCGATGCGCACCGGGTGGGGCGCGGTCGGCGGGAACACGTCGAGGATGCCGCCGCGCACCGCGAACTCGCCGCGGTCCATGACGAGTTCGACGCGCGTGTACGCGTTCTCGACGAGACGGGCCGCCGCCTCGTCGAGCGGCAAATCCTCGCCCTGCGTGAACACGAGCGGTTCGACGTCGGCGAGGCCGGCGACGATCGGCTGGATGAGCGAGCGCACCGGCATGACGAGGATGCGGATGCGGCCGAACATCGGATCGGTGTCGCTCGGATGCTTGAGACGACGGAACACGGCCATGCGGCTGGCGACCGTGTCGGCACGAGGGCTGAGCCTCTCGTGGGGCAGCGTCTCCCACGCCTCCAATTGGGCGATGTCGCCGGGGTTCCCGTCATACCAGGAGCGCAGCGCGCCGACGGTCTCCTCGGCCTCGCGCCCGGAGGCGACGACGAGCACGACCGGCTTGCCGGCCTTGCTTGCTCCGTTCGCCGTTCCCTGCGCGATGGCGGCGGCGAGCGCCGGGCGCAGGCCTTCGGGCATGCCGACGACGGTCGCGTCGTCGATGCCCTCCGGCGGTTCGACGTCTCCGGCGGCGACCTTGCGGAACGCGGGATCGCCGGCGGCGAGCCGTTCGAGCAGTCCGGTGAGCGACCCGTCGACGAGGTCGCGTTCGGACGCGGCGGCTGTGACGGACGCGGGCGTCTCCTTGGCGTCAGCGGCCATTGAACTTCTCCTGGGTCTTGGCGAGTCCCTTGAAGATGATGTCCTCGGCGGCGTCCGCGCCGTCCATGAGGAATTCGGGCAGTTGCTTGCGCTGGTCGGGGCCGAAGCCGCCGAGCACCCAATTGATGGTGTTGTCGTGCGCGTTGGCGCCGCGGCGCGCGTGGCCGACGCCCATGCGCACGCGCGCGTACTTCGGCGTGCCCAGCGACTTGTCGATGGATTTGATGCCGTTGTGGCCGCCGGCCGAGCCTCCCGCCTTGACCTTGATGCGACCGAAGTCGAGATCCATGTCGTCGTGGATGACGATGACGTGGTCGGGCTGGATCTGGTAGTAGGAGCAGATCGAGGCGACCGCGTTGCCGGACTCGTTCATGTAGGTGAGCGGCTTGGCGAGGAAGAACTTGACGGCGCGGCCGTCGAGGTGCATCGCGCCCTTGCCGAGCATGGCGAGCCCCTTGTGGTCGGCGAAGGCGACCGACCAGCGTTCCGCGAGCACGTCGGCGGTCATGAAGCCCATGTTGTGCCGCGTGTCCTCATACTTCTTGCCCGGGTTGCCCAGTCCCGCGATCAGCCAGAAATCCGATGCCATATGCGTTGCTCCTTACTGCGCCTTACTCGTTTTCGACCGAACAGATTGTACCCACCGCCTCAGTCAAGGGATTTCACCGGACCTCCGGCGGCGGAACACGGCTACGCGTTCGGATGGAGCCGGGCGGATTCTACAGATCCAGATACCAGTAGGACATGTCGTGCATGATGCCGGTCGCGTCGGTGGCGGCGGCGGGGAGAAGACCGAACCGGGTGAAGCCGAAGCGGCGCATCAGGGCGGTCGAACCGGCATTGTCGGCGAAGATGATGCCGATGGCCTTGCGCATGCCGCGTGCGCGGGCTTCATCGAGCAGGCGGTCGAGCAGGAACGTGCCGACGCCGCGGTGGCGCCGTGCGGGCGCGATGTAGTAGGCGAGGTCGGTAACGCCGTCGTAGCCGGCGCGATCGTAGAACACCGAGAGGGCGCCGAAGGCGACGACCTCGCCCCGACGCGCGGCCGCGTCGCCTTCGGGCACATCCTCCACGACGAACACCCCGTAGGGCGGCTTGTGTGATTCCACCCATCCGCGTCGCTGATCGAGCGTGCGGGGCGCAAGGTCGGCGGTGGCACCGCCTTCGACGACGGAGGCGTTGTAGATGTCGGTGATGGCCTGGATATCGGATTCGACCGCGGCCCGGAACGCATAGGACATGCCCCACAGCCTAACACCATGCGGGGAATCCCGGAGAACCGTACCGATTCCCGGGATTCCCCACGTCGATCGACGATATGTGCCGGCGGAATCCGAAGGCGACGGAACCGGCTACTGCTCCAGTTCGATGGCCTTGTTCAGGGCGTCCTCGAGCTGCTTCTGGGCTTCGCCGTAGGCGGTCCAGTCGCCGTTCTTCATGGCCTGCTGACTGTCCTTCATCGCCTGGGCGGCGTCGTCGAGCGCCTGCTTGAGCTCAGGGCTGCGCGCGGCGGAGGAACCGGATGAACCGGAACCCGTCTTGCCGTCACCGGACGTACCGGACGCATCGCCCGTACCGGAACCACCCTTCGAGGATTCGCCGGACTCACCGGAACCGCCCGCGACGTTCGCCGCATCACCGGCGGACGCACCGGAGTCGCCGCCGAACACCTGGTCGAGCGCCTCGTCGAGAGTGTCGGCGAACCCGACCTGATCGCCGAACGCGACGAGCACCTTCTTGAGCAGCGGGAACGACGTGGCGCCCGAGGACTTCACGTACACGGGCTGCACGTAGACGAGGCCGCCGCCGAGCGGCAGGGTGAGCAGGTTGCCGCGCACCACGTTCGTGGAGCCGGACTGCAAGAGGTTCAGCTCCTTGGACACGTCGGCGTCCGCGTTGAAGTTGTTCTGCGCCTGTCCGGGGCCGGGCACGTTCGAGTCCTTCGGCAGCTCCTGCAATCTGAGCGTGCCGTAGTTCGGTCCGATCACACCCTTCGTCGAGCCCGCGTCCGAGTCGACGGAGAGGAAGCCGGTGAGGATCTCGCGCGTCGACGTGCCGGCGGGGATGTACGAGGAGGTCAGCGAGAACACCGGCTCCTTGGTGCCGCCGGTCTGCAGCGTCAGATAGTAGGGCGGCTGGAGGATGTCCTGATCCTGCGCCTGCTGCGATTCGGTGGGGTCGACCGGCGTCTGCCAGAAGTCCTCGCCCGAATAGTACTGGCTGGCGGAGGTCACATGGTATTTGGCGAGCAGCTCGCGCTGCACCTTGAACAGGTTCTCCGGGTAACGCAGGTGGCTCATCAAATCGCCGCTGATCTCGCTCAGCTGGTGGTACTGGCCGGGGAAGATCTGCTCCCACGCCTTGATGACCGGGTCGGACTTGTCCCACACGTACAGGTCGACGGAGCCGTCGTACGCGTCGACGGTGGCCTTCACCGAGTTGCGGATGTAGTTCGCCTGCTGCGTGCCGAGTCCGGTCACCGTGGACGACGAGACGGTGGTGGAGTCCTTGGTCGCGGAGCCGAGGTCGGTCATCTGCGAGTACGGGTAGGCGTCGGACGTGGTGTAGCCGTCGACGATCCACTTGACGCGGCCGTCGACCACCGCCGGGTAGACGCGGCCGTCGAGCGTCAGGTACGGGGCGACCTTGGCGACGCGTTCGCGCGGCGAGCGGTCGTAGAGGATCTGCGAGGCGGAGGTCACGCGGTCGGAGAAGAGGATCTGGTCGGAGCCGAAGCGGATCGCGTACATGAGACGCGAGAACAGGTTGCCGACGGACGGGCCGCCGTTCCCCTTGAACGTGTTGGTCGCGCCCTTCGAGCCGGTCGGATAGTCGAACTCCCATGCGGCGGTGCCCTCCGGCGCGCCGACGATCGAGTATTCGCCCATGTTCGGCGAGAAGTAGATGCGCGGCTCGTATTTCTCGGATTCGGTGAGCTTGCCCTGCGTGGGGATGCCGGATTCGAAGAACTCGGGCTGGCCGTCGGCGGTCACCTTGTTGCCGTAGGCGGCGACGACGCCGTAGCCGTGCGTGTACACGGTGTGGTCGTTCACCCAGTTGCGGTTGTCGTTGCCGGCGAGGTCGAGCTCGCGGGCGGCGATCACCGTGTCCTGGCTCTTGCCGTCGATCTCGTATTTGTCGACGGCGAGCGTGTCGGCGAACGTGTAGTACTGCTTGGACTGCTGGAGCTGCTTGAACGTCGGGGAGACGACCTGCGGGTCGAGCAGTCGGATCTGCGCCGTGGTCTCGCCCTCCGAGCTCAACGCGCCGGATTCGCCCTTCGTGGTGGCCTTGTAGTTCTCGGTCTTGAGCTTGTCGAGGCCGTAGGCGGCGCGCGTGGCGTCGATGTTGCGCTGGATGTACGTGGATTCCATCTCCTGCGCGTTCGGGTTGACGCGGAACCGCTGCAGCAGCGCCGGCCACACGATGGTCAGCACCATGGAGACGACGACCACGACGGCGATCGCGACGACCGGGGTGCGCCACGCCTTGAGGGCGGCGGAGGCGCGCACGCCGAGCGGCTGAGCGCCCTCCAGCGCGTGCGAGCGCATCAGCCACACGCCGAGCACGACGCCGAGGATTGCGATGAGCGCGGCCATGATGAACGTGACCGGGATGGTCGCGTTGACGGTCGTGTACGTGGCGCCGGTGATGCGCGAACCCTGCTGGGTCAGGTGCGCGAACACGCCGAGCGCGGTGGACGCGGCGAGCGCGAACATGTTGAGCATGAGCCATATGGCGATCTGACGGCGGGCGCGCTTCGTGATGGCGAACAGGCCGCGGCCGTTCACCGGCATGGTCAGGCGGATGCCGCCCATCATCACGTGCGTGGCGACGGAGAAGACGATGCCGATGAGCAGCAGCATCGACACGGCGGACATGACGAGCCTCAGGCCGGGCAGCACGAACACGTAGAAGCCGTTGTCGAGTCCGAACTGCGGGTCCTTGACGCCGAAGCTCTGCGCGTTGAACATGAGCAGCACGTCGGCCCAGTTCGCGTTGAACTGCGCTCCGAACACGGCGCCCACGATCATGGAGATGACGGCGGCGACGCGTCGCGCGGTCTTCGAGCTGACGGTCCGCTTCACCTCGACCACGTCGCCGTCGACGCGCACGCGCGAGCCGTCGGCCGCGTCGGGGCGGGCGCGGATCGCCAGCCACGCGGACAGGAATCCGACGAGGCCCATGAGCAGCGCGTATGCGACCCACAGGCCGACCTTCACGCCGAGCTGCGTCCAGACGACGGATTGGAAGCCGAGCTGGCCGTACCACATGAGGTCGGTGATGAACCGGGAGAGACCGAAGAACAGGCCGACGATGATGGCGAGCGCGGCCACCACGCCGATGAGGATCTTCGTGCCGCGGTCCACGCCGCGCGGGCCTTTGTTCGGGCGCGACGGCTTGCGCGTGATGCGCGGGAATCCGGGGCCGAACGGGGGCCGTCCCGCTCCCCCGCCGCGTCGCGCGCCGGAACCGGCGGAACCGGCGGCGTCCGCGCCGTCGTCGCCGTCCGTTTCGACGTTGATGATAATCGGATCGTCGTCGGAACGTTCGGCGCGTCCCTGCGATCCGTTCCGACCGGACCGCCCGCGGTTGCCGCGCGGGTCGAAATCGGGGTCGAACATACCGAATATATCTGCGAATGACATGATTCCAGCCTACAAATAGGTGGGGAATGTCAATCCGTGTGCGTTCGCCGGGAGCCGAGGCGTGCCGGCGTGTATTCTCGTGCGCGGATGAGAGCTGGAGTCGAAAGGGGATGCCGGTGGCTGGAAGGAACCGTGGCGGCGGGCGCGTGACGCGTCGTGGCCGCATGATGCCCGTGGTGGTGACGGCCGTCGCCGCGATGCTGGCGGTCGCGCTGGTCGTCGTGTTCGTGGTGCTGCCGCGCGTGCGTGGGGATCGGCGGTCGGCTTCGGCGCCTTCGGACGCGCGCATGTCGCGTTCCGCGGTGCCGGTTCCGGGCGATCCGACGTCGATGCGGGCCCGTCGGATCGTCGACGGCATGGATGTCGAGGAGCGTGTCGGCCAGCTGGTAATGGCGCCGTTGTTCGCCGGCAGTGAGCCGTCAGCGTTGAAGGACGCGATCGCGGATCGTCATGTCGGGTCGGTGCTGCTCATCGGCAACTGGCGTTCCGGCGTGTCCGGCGTGCGCGGTGTGGTCGACGGGCTGCACTCCTATGTGAAGGATGGTTCGCGACTGCTCGTCGCCACCGATCAGGAGGGCGGCCAGGTGCAGCATCTGACCGGTTCCGGGTTCGACGAGATGCCGAGCGCCGTCGAACAGGGCGCGATGACGACCGACCGGTTGCGCACGTCGGCTGCCGGCTGGGGCGGCCAGTTGGCGGCGGCCGGCGTCAACGTCGATCTCGCGCCGGTCACGGACACGGTGCCCGGCGACCGTAATCAGAATGATCCGATCGGCGCCCTGGACCGTGATTTCGGTCTCGACGCCGCCGGCAACGCCGAGCATGCGGCCGCGTTCGTCGCTGGGATGCGCGACGCGGGCGTGCAGTCGTCGATCAAGCATTATCCGGGATTGGGCGCGGTCAAGGGGAACACGGATTTCACGGCGGACGGCATCCTCGACACGACGACCACGGCGGACGGCGCGGAGATCGGCGCGTTCCATACGGTGATCGCGCAGGCGAGTCCGGCGATGGTGATGATGTCGCTCGCCACGTACCAGCGAATCGACGCGGACAATCCGGCCGCGTTCTCCTCCGCGATCGTGGACGGCGTGCTGCGCGGCCGGCAGGGGTATGACGGCGTGGTCACGTCGGATTCGCTGTCGGCAGCGGCGGTGAGCGGCACGCCGACCGACCAGTTGGGCGTGCGGTTCGTCGAGGCGGGAGGCGACCTCGTGTGCATCGGGCAGAGCGCCTACGTCACGCCGATCCTCGACGGATTGACGGCGAAGGCGAAGGCGGATGACGCGTTCGCCGCGAAGGTGGCGCGTTCGGCGGAGCGCGTCGTGCGGCTCAAACTCGAGATGGGGTTGATGGCCTAGCGATACAGGCCGTGCTTGCCGATGTATTGGACGACGCCGTCGGGCACGAGATACCAGACAGGCTCATCGTGTTCGGCGCGGCGGCGCACGTCGGTGGAGCTGATCGCCAATGCGGGAATCTCCAGCGTGTCCACCTTGCCTTCGGGCAGCCTCACACCTTCGGGCGAGGAATAGCCGGGGCGCGTGACGGCGACGAAGTGGGCGAGATCCCACATCTTCTCCGCGTCCTTCCACTGCATGATCTCGGCGACCGCGTCCGCGCCGGTGATGAAGAACAGTTCCGCGTCGGGCCGTTGCGCGCGGATGTCGCGCAGCGTGTCGATCGTGTAGGTGACGCCCGGGCGGTCGATGTCGACGCGGCTGACGGTGAACTTCGGGTTGGAGGCGGTGGCAATCACCGTCATCAGATACCGGTCCTCGGCGTTGGTGACGTGCTTGTCGAGCTTGAACACGGGCCGTCCGGTGGGCACGAAGATCACCTCGTCGAGGTCGTACACCCACGCCACTTCGCTGGCGGCGACCAGGTGGCCGTTGTGGATCGGGTCGAACGTGCCGCCCATGATGCCGATGCGCGGCGTCGCATGCCAGTTGCCGCGCGCCGACCGGCGGACGGCCGCCCCGTGCCGCGCGGCGGCGGGGCCGGATTCGGAGCCGCCGGTGCCGGGCGCGCCGGCGTTGGCCACGTTGGCGGCCGCCTCCACCGAGTCGACGGACAAGTCGGACATGCGCCGTTCGCCGGCGGTCATTCCCTCCGCATCGATGCCGTCCGTGTTCACGCGCGTCCCTCCGCCTTGCGTTCGGCCGCCTCCTCGCGCAGTTCGACGTGCTCGGCCTGCTCGGTCTCCTGTTCGATCTCCATGGCGGTGGGGCTGCCGTCCTTCGGGTCGATCTTGCCCATGTCCTCGTCCCATTCGTCCTGCACGACGCGGCGAATCTCCGCGAACGTGGGCAGCGGGAAGTCGGGCTGGTAGAGGCGGCGCACCTCGGCGACGCGTTCGGTCACGCGGATGAGCGTGTCGGTCATGCCGTCCACGTCGCCTTCGCGTTCGAGCGTGGAGAAACGCGCGATGTAGCTTTCCATGAGGGTCATGTGCTCGCGCACCGCGTGCAGCTGCGCGTCGTCCAGGTCCGCCACGTCCGGCGCGTGCTCGTCGGGCCAGCCGATGAGCACGGCGTCCGCGTATTCGAGCGAGGCGCGCTGGGACGCGGAGGCGATGCCGTCCTCGATCTGCACGAGGAACACGTAGCGCACGATGCTGAGGCGTTCGGCGGCGATCTTGAGCCCGCAGCGCGGGTCGTCCAGGTCGAGGTCGTCGCGCAGTTCGGTGATCGGCACGCTCATGCCGTCGTTCGCGGTCTTCTCGTCGGTCGTCTCGTTCATGTCGCTCATGCGCGCACCTGCCCCCTGCCGTATCCGATCCATTTCGTGGTGGTCATCTCCCTCAGGCCCATCGGCCCGCGCGCGTGCATCTTCTGCGTGGAGATGCCGAGTTCGGCGCCGAAGCCGAACACGCCGCCGTCGGTGAACCGCGTGGACGCGTTGACCATGACGACGGCCGAGTCGATGCGCGCGGTGAACTCCTCGACGGCCGTGTAGTCCTCGGCGACGATCGCCTCGGTGTGGCCGGTGGAGTGCGCGTTGATGTGGTCGACGGCCTCGTCGAGCGAGTCGACGACCTTGATCCCCATTTCAAGCGCGAGGTACTCGGTGTCCCAGTCCTCGGCGGTCGCGTGCGTGAGCAGTCCGTCCGCCGCGGCCTGGGGCGCGGCGGCGTCGATGATCGCGTAGGCGCGTTCGTCCGCGTGGAGCGTCACGCCCGCGTCGAGCAGCGCGGCGGCGGCCACGGGAAGGAACGTCGCGGCGACGCGCTCGTGCACGAGCAGCTTCTCGGCGGCGTTGCACACGCCGACGCGCTGCGTCTTCGCGTTGATGATGATGGGGATGGCCTTGGCCGGGTCGCCGGAGGCGTCCATGTAGATGTGCACGTTGCCGGCGCCCGTCTCGATGACCGGCACCTTCGAGTTCTCGACGACGGCGCGGATGAGGCCCTTGCCTCCACGCGGCACGAGCAGGTCGATGTGTCCGCGCGCCTCCATCATCGCGGTCGCGCCATCGCGTCCGAAATCGTCGACGGTGGCGACGAGCGACGGGTCGAAGCCTTCCGCGCGCAACGCGTCGCCGATCACAGCGAGCGTGGCGGCGTTCGTGCGTTCGGCCGCGTGACCGCCGCGCAGGATCGCCGCGTTGCCGGATTTGAGGCACAGGGACGCGACGTCGACGGTGACGTTCGGACGCGCCTCGTAGATCATGCCGATGACGCCGATCGGCACGCGCGCCTGGGTCAGGCGCATGCCGTTGGGCAGATTGTAGCCGCGCACGATTTCGCCGACCGGATCGGGCAGGGAGGCGACGTGGCGCACGCCGTCGGCGGCGGCCTTGACGCGCGGGGCGTCGAAAAGCAGGCGGTCGAGCTTGCCGGCGTCCATGCCGGCCTCGCGCGACACGGCCATGTCGGCGGCGTTGGCCGTCTCGATCTCGCCGGCGCGGGCGTCGAGCGCGTCGGCGATGGCGTGCAGCAGACGGTTCTTGGCGTCCGTGTCCGCGCGCGCGAGCGCCCGCTGCGCGCGTGCGGCGGCGTCGGCGCGGGCGTACACGGCATCGAAGACGGCTCCCGCGACCGCGGTTTCCTCGTTGTTCGTCATAACCACCCACCTTACCGCAACACGTGCGCAAAGTCCGGAATACGAAAAGGCTCCCGCCGTCCGGGAGCCATCGCCGAAACCGACCGGAACGGCATCGGCTCCCGCCGGCGGGAGCTGTCGGCGAAGCTGACTGAGGGTGGTCGACGGGCCGCCGACCACCCTCGATCATGTCCGATCAGTGGATCTGGTCGAGATCCGGGTAGAGCGGGAAGTCCTCGACGAGCTTGTCGACGCGGGCCTTGAGGCTTTCGACGTCGGCGGACGGGCCGGCGGCGAGCGCGGTGCCGATGATGTCGGCGACCTCCTCGTACTCCTTCGGTCCGAAGCCGCGGGTGGCGAGCGCGGAAGCGCCGATGCGAAGGCCGGAGGCGACGGAGGCGGGACGCGGGTCGAACGGCACGGTGTTGCGGTTGATGGTGATGCCGCACTGGGCGAGCAGGTCCTCGCCCTGCTTGCCGTCCATCTCGCTGTTGCGCAGGTCGACCATCACCAGGTGCACGTCGGTGCCGCCGGTGAGCACGCTGATGCCGTTGGCCTTGACGTCGTCGGCGAGGAGGCGCTCGGCGATGATCTTCGCGCCTTCGAGCGTGCGCTCCATGCGGTTCCTGAACTCCGGGGTGCCGGCGACCTTGAAGCTGACGGCCTTGCCGGCGACCACGTGCATGAGCGGACCGCCCTGCTGGCCGGGGAACACGGAGGAGTTGAGCTTCTTGGCGTACTCCTGCTTGGCGAGGATGAAGCCGGAACGCGGGCCACCGAGGGTCTTGTGGGCGGTGGAGGAGACGACGTCCGCGTACGGGACGGGGCTCGGATGCAGGCCGGCGGCGACGAGGCCGGCGAAGTGGGCCATGTCGACCCAGAACTTGGCGCCGACCTCGTCGGCAATCTCCTTGATGGCCTTGAAGTCCTCGATGCGCGGGTAGGCGGACCAGCCGCCGATGATCATGGCCGGGTGGGTCTCGAGGGCGCGCTGGCGGATGATCTCCGGGTCGATGCGGAAGGTCTCCGGGTTCACGCCGTAGGCTTCGGCGTGGTAGAACTTGCCGGAGAAGTTGATCTTCATGCCGTGGGTGAGGTGGCCGCCGTGGTCGAGGGCGAGGCCGAGCACGGTGTCGCCAGGCTTGACGAGCGCCTGGTAGACGGCGGCGTTGGCCTGGGCGCCGGAGTGGGGCTGGACGTTCACGTATTCGGCGCCGAACAGCTTCTTGGCGCGCTCGCGGGCGATGGTCTCGATCTGGTCGACGAACTCGCAGCCGCCGTAGTAGCGGCGTCCCGGGTAACCTTCGGCGTACTTGTTGGTGAGCACGGAGCCCTGGCACTGCAGCACGGCGCGCGGCACGAAGTTCTCGGAGGCGATCATCTCGAGGCCGCCCTGCTGGCGGCGGAGTTCGGAGTCAAGCAGCTCGGCGATCTCCGGATCGGCGGCGCTGATGGGCGCGTTGAATGCGTCGGTGGCCTTCTGTGCGAGGGGTGAAGCGGTCATGTGTGCTCCTTAAACGGTGTGGGTAACGACTGGTTTGCCGTTCGGGCGACGAGTGTACGGTCCGTTTGTGGCGAACCTGTTTCCGCCGTATAACGAATCTCACACCGTGGAACGCCTCCCCGCGACCCCCACCCCCGCCCGTCATGCCCATGGTGCGGCAAACCCCTCATGGTGCGGTCGCCCGAAACGGCTTCGTTCCGCCGTTGTGTGGATTGTGTGTGACCGCACCATGGGAGATTCGCCGCACCATGGGAGGGCCGCCGGTAGACTGGTGAGTGGTTCATCGTCCCCGTTTCGCATATTAAGGATCCGCAGTGGCCACCACATTCCATTCCACCCGCTCCACCACCGACTCGCTGACCGCCAAGCAGGCAATCCGCAAGGGCATCGCCGACGACGGCGGCCTGTTCGTCTCCGACCAGCTGGGTTCCGTGAAGGTCGAGATCGGCGATCTGGCCGGCAAGTCCTATCAGGAGATCGCGCGCCGCGTGCTGGGCGCGCTACTGCCCGATTTCACGGCCGAGGAGCTGGGCGCGTGCATCGACGCCGCCTACGGCGACCAGTGGTCGGACGACCGCATCACGCCGTTGAAGCCGCTCGGCGACGACTTCATCCTCGAACTGTTCAACGGCCCGACCTCCGCGTTCAAGGACGTGGCCCTGCAGATCCTGCCCCGCTTCATGGCGCGCACCACGCCGGCCGGCGGCGACGCGGACGAGAGGATCATGATTCTCACCGCCACCTCCGGCGACACGGGCAAGGCGGCGCTGGCCGGCTTCGCCGACGCCCCGGGCACCGCGATCACCGTCTTCTACCCGGAGGGCAAGGTGAGCCAGGTGCAGGAGCTGCAGATGACCACGCAGACCGGCTCGAACGTGAACGTGGCCGCCGTGGAGGGCAACTTCGACGACGCGCAGTCCGCGGTCAAGCGCATCTTCGGCGACAAGGAGCTCGCCGCGAGGCTCGCCGGCGACTCGCACGTGGTGCTCTCCTCCGCGAACTCGATCAACGTGGGCCGTCTCGTGCCGCAGGTCGTCTACTACTTCTCCGCGTACGCGCAGCTGCTCGAGCAGCAGGTCATCAACGTGGGCGACGAGGTCGAGTTCGTCGTGCCGACCGGCAACTTCGGCGACATCCTCGCCGGCTACTACGCGAAGCTGCTCGGCCTGCCCGTCAAGCATCTCGTGGTCGCCTCCGACAAGAACAACGTGCTGTTCGACTTCCTCACCACCGGCACGTACAACCGTCAGCGCCCGTTCTTCCAGACGATCTCCCCGTCGATGGACATCCTCATCTCCTCGAACCTGGAGCGCATGCTCTACTACCTGTCCGACGGCGACACGCGCCTTATCGCCATGCTGATGAACGACCTCAAGAACTGGGGCACGTACGAGATCCCGGAGCCGCTGCTCGCCAAGATCCGCCAGCTGTTCGGCTGCGGCTGGGCGGACGAGGACCAGGTGCGCGAGATGATCGCCGACTGCTGGGAGAAGAACCGCTACGTCATCGACCCGCACACCGCGTGCGCGTACTTCGTCGCGCAGCAGATGCCGCGCGATCCGCTGACCCCGCGTGTGATCCTCGCGACCGCGAGCCCGTACAAGTTCCCGCGCGTCGTGAACGAGTCCCTCGGTTTCGACGCGACCGGCACCGATTTCGAGTGCATGGACGTGCTCGCGCATGAGACCGGCACGACCGCCCCGGCCGCGCTGCGAGGCCTTGAGACCGCCGACGTCCGCTTCGATACGGTCGTCCCGATCGACGGCATGGAGTCCTTCGTCGAACAGGCCGCCAAGGCGCTGTGATCGCGTTTCGCGATCCCCCTCGGTAAGGAAATCCCCTTCAGCCCGTACCGGCGGCTGAGGGGGATTCTCTTACGGATTCTCTTACAGCAGGGCGAACACGACCGGCATGCCGATGATGACAACAAGCAGCGCGGCGATTCCCGCCCACGCTCCCGGACGCGCGAAGTTGTAGGTCCAGCCGATGCCGAAGCGTTTCGGCACGATCACGGCCGGATCGTCGCGGTTCCAGTAGATCACGCCGCCGATCCAGTATCGGTCGTCATCGCGGGGTATTGTCCCGCCCGTTCCGTCACCGTCACGTCCATCGCCGTCCCCGGCCACATCACCGCCATCCCCGCCGAACACGCGCGCGCCGTTCTGTCCGTACCGCACGCCCATGCCGATGGCGCCGACGACCGCGACCACGGCGACGAGCGCCAGCAGCACGCCGACCGTTCCCGTGCCGACCATTCCGATGAGCGAGAGCTGGAAGCCAAGTCCCATCGCCGCGGCGACGAGCAGGCCGACGACGACCAGATACACGCTCCACGCCCGCGCGTACACACCGTAGGCGTAGGCGCTGGATGCGGGCCGTTCCGGGTCCACCGGCCGCCGGGAACGCAACAGCACCGCATGGCAGACGACCATCACCGTGGCCATGACCAATTGCACGAGCACCGGATACCAGATCACGGCCGGCGACTTCACCGCCCATGAATCCACATGTCCGGCGAGATCCATGTGCATGGGCACGCGATCGGGCATGCGGTCGTAGCCGAGCACACCGACGAGGGTCGTGACGGCGAGCGCCACGGCCTGCAACGACTCCCAGCCGAATCCGAGCGGTTCGGGCGCGGCGGTTTCGGCGACGGCGGCGGCACGCAGGTCGCCGTCCGCCACCCATCCGCGTTCCCGTTTGACCGTCATGACCTTGCGGCGGCACGCCTGCTGCGCGACGACGGCGAGGACGGCGACGAGTACGGTCGCCATGCCGGCGGCCCACAATGCACCGGTCGCGCCGGCGAGAAGCCAGGCCGCAAACGAACAGACGACGCATGCCGCGTCGGCCCCGACGACGGCCCGCAGGTATCCGGTTTTCAGCGTGCGGATGCGCGGGTCGCGGTGCGCGACGGGAGGCACGGTCACGCCGAAGACCTCACGCCGATCGGTCAGCCACGGCGTGAGCGCCATGGGGACGGCGACGAGCGATGGGAGGACGAGGACCGTCAGCAGCGGTGCGACGGTCGCGATGGTTTCGTTCATGATCTGTTACTCCGATTTCGGATGATTGGAATGACTGTCTTGTCTGGCCTGATGCCACCCTCCGGCGCTTCGCGCCACCTCACGCCGGCGGGAGGAACGGGGAGATGGCCGTCATTCGCCGTATATGCGGGCGAGTTGCGTGCGTACGAGGTCGAGGAACGACGCCGCGTCTCCTCCGCCCGCCTTGTGTTCGAGTACGAGCCGGTGGAGCTCGCCTTCGATGCGGACATCGCCGGGCGCGCTCGCGTCTCCGATGCCCCGTTCGGCGACGACGGCGCCGGAGCCGCGCCGCATCGTGATGTAGCCGTCGTCGCGCAACAGCGCGTACGCCTTGTTGACCGTGTGCAGGTTGACGCCGAGGTCGACGGCGAGCGCGCGCACGGACGGCAGACGATCGCCGGGTGCGAGTTCGTCGTTCGCGATGCCGGCGATGACGCCGCGTCGCAGTTGTTCGTAGATCGGCACGTCGCTGCGGGCGTCGATGTCGATGATCATCGGCATGCCCTTCCCTTCAAATAGTTCTATCTGTTCCATATCAACTATAACACTTGCGGCGATTGTGGCGCTGCGTGAATGAAATGTGGCAAAACGGCGGCCGGCAGCGCCACCTGCGACACGGACATAACAAACATAGCAATCTTACTGCTACGATGGTTGTTATGTAGGAACGGCGAAGGAGTCATCATGTGGTCGGAGGAAGAGATTGACGCGCTGCTCGAACCGCTGCGTCATGCCGACAGCGACAATCAGAGCGTTGAGGTCAAGGAGGCCGTCGGAGGATTGCCGACTTCGTTGCCCGAAACCGTCTCGGCGTTCTCCAATGGAAACGGCGGCACCATCGTCCTCGGCGTTTCCGAACGCCATGGGTTCTCTCCCATCGATGGATTCGACGCCAAATCGATCGCGGACGCGATGGCGCAGATGTGCCGGGAGAAGCTGATGCCACCGGTCCGCCCGGTCATCGAAATCGCGGAGTACCACGGCTCACAGGTGGTCATCTCGGTCATCGACGAGACCGACCCGCTGGACAAGCCTTGCTATGTGCGCAACAGGGGCCGCTACAGCGGCTCGTTCATCCGCGTGTGGGATGGCGACAGGAAGCTCAGTCAGTATGAGATCGACCGTCTGCTGGAGAACCGCGCACAGCCCACATACGACAGGGAAATCGTCGGCGAGGCGACGGTCGACGATCTGGATCCGAATACGGTTCAAGGCATCCTGGGCCTCTGCCGAAGACAGCGGCCGCGCATCTTTGGAACGATTCCGGACGATGACGCCCTGCATATGCTGGGAGTCACGGGAATCGACGGCGACGGCGGCACCCACCCCACGCTCGCGGGGCTGCTCGCCGCCGGAAAATACCCGCAGCAGTTCCTCCCCCGTCTGAACATCACGTTCACCCGGTATCAGGGGTACAGCAAGGTGTTCGCCGGCGGGGTGAAGTACATCGACAACCGGACCTTCGACGGCCCGATTCCCGAAATCCTCGAGGAGACGCTGCTCGCGACCCGCAGGAACATGCGCATCGGCGGCGTGTTGGACGGTCCCCTGCGCAAGGACACCTTCGAGTATCCCGAAGAGGCCATACGCGAAGCGGTGGTCAACGCCGTCATGCACCGCGATTATTCGCCGATGGCCCGTGGCGGCCAGATCCAGGTCAACATGTATGCGGACCGGCTGGAGATACTCAGCCCCGGCGGACTGTACGGCGCCGTGACCACGGACACCATCGGCATGCCCGGCGCCACGTCCACCAGAAACCAGACGTTGGCCAAGCTGCTGGAGCTCACGCCGTTCCGTGGCGGGACCGTCGCGGAGAACCGGGGCACGGGATTCGAGCTCATCACGGCCACCCTCACGGAGAACGGCAACGGCGCGCCCGAGATCGCCGACACCTTGACGGCGTTCCGCATGACCTTCCGATCGGCCGACACCGCCAGGCTGCCGGACAGCCGCAGGGATCGACGCTACGCCGCGCAGGGCGAACAGGCAGACGTCGACTACAGCGCCTCCGTGGGATTGGACCATGGCAAGGTGCCGAAACCCACGCATCCGAAGATCGTGCCGTTCCCCCATGGCGGCATCGACGTGCAGGACATCACCGACCGGGAGCTGTACGACCAGACCATCAAGGGCACGCCATGGCTGGAGGAACCATATGCCCGATACATGGGCATCGAACGGGATTCCCGGTCGGATGAAGGGACCGTGCCGGCCGAAGACACCGTGCCTGCGGCATCTTCAGCTATCAGCGTCGGCACGCCCATCGGCGACGACTCCGCGGCTCCACCTCACGAGGACGCCGGATACTCGCCGTTGGAGGAGGCGCTGCTGACGCTCATCGGCGAGCATGGCACCATGGCGACACCGCAGCTGGTGGAGGCGACCGGTGCCCCGCGTTCGACCGTCACCTACCAGTTGCGCAAGCTGCTGCGCTCGGGAGCCATCGAACGCACCCAACCGGCCCGCAGCCCCAAACAGGAGTACCGTCTCAAGGCCGCCTAAGTGATGGCTCCTAAGCCGTCCGTCCCCTCACAGCTCCCGCGCGGACCACAACCTTACGGACAGATGATGGGACACGGCGAGCGCGATCGCGGCGACCAGCCATAGGAGCGCCCATCCGGGGACCGGCATCGCGGGATGCATGCCGATCACGCGCATCCGCACCCCGTCCGGGATCAGGTGCAGGATGATGACCGCCGCGAAGAACAGCGCCATGCCGCCCCTGACCATCCGGTGGTATGCGGTCAGCCAGTCGTCGCTCGCGTAGAACACGGGGAGCTGGATGGCCGCCAGCATCGGGAACAGCGTCGCGGCGTAGGGCACGACCCACACTCCGCCCGCGTCAAGACCGAACGCGGCGATGGCGATGGCGACCTCGGCGCCGATCTGCACGAGACAGACGCCGAACACCATCATCGCCGACAGGTAGCGCGCATCGACCTGCGTGCGGCGAGAGACCGGCATGACACCAATCATCCGGCTTTCGAGCGCGCCGCCGTTCCACCGGAAGAACATCCCCACCAGCCTGCCGCAGTACAGCATGGTCAGGAAGGCCATCATCGCGACCGCCACGGCGGACAGGGCGGGCGATTCGAGGTTCTGCCCGAACAGGCACAACGGCAGCGGCAACAGGAACATGACGGCGGCCGCCACCGCGGAGTTGCCGCAGATCGCCGCGAAGTCCATGCGCAACGCCGTCATCATGGCGCGACGCCGGGCGGCACGGCGCAAGCCCGTCGGAGCTCCCGCGGGCTTCACAGGCGTCGCATGACGCATCACAGCCGACGTCATCACAACTCCCTTCCTTCGTAGATGCGCACCGACAGGCGGTACGAGACGGCGAGCGCAATCAGGGAGAACAGGACGAACGCGGCCGCCGACGCCCCCGGATGGCCCGCCAGCATGGCGACGGCGTCGTTGAAGGCGCCGACGAACCCGCCGAGCGCATCGGACGGCGTCGTGCGCATGGCGGCGGTGAACGACCCCATGCTTACGATGAAGCCGATCAGCGCGGACGCAGCGAACCAGAGGAGCGCCTTCCGCGTCGAGAACCGGTACAGCAGCGGGCAAAGCAGGGCCTGTGTGACAAGGTACTGGCCGGCCGTCACCGCCACGGACGAGAGGATCGACGTGACGTCGGCCATGCCGAACGTGACCTGCACGGCGGCGGCCAGCAGCCAGGAGGCGATCACGAGCGCGGTGCAGGTGAGCACGAGCAGATACCGCGCCGCGACCTGCCTGCGCCGGGTCACGGGCATCAGTCCGGCGAGCCGTGCGGCGCCGTTCTGTTGCTCGTACATGAAGGCGTACATCGGAACGATCATGTACATCCACACGGACGCGCCGGACACGGCGGCGTAGGCGGCCCCGCCCCCATCGGGGCGGATATCGCCGCCCGCCATCGCGATGAGGAGGACAAACCCGGGCAGGAGCGCCACGACGGAGGGGACGAACAGCCTTCCCGGCGACGAGATCCTGCACCAGTCCATGTGGTAGGCGCGGAGGATGGATTTCCACGCCGTCCGTGAACGTGCGGCCACGGCCGGGCCGCGTACGGGGGACCCGCCCATCATGCACCCCTTTCGTCGTCCGCCGCGGCGGCACCGGGCGCGTTGGTCAGACGGATGATGTCGTCGATGGACGCGGGTTCGACGTCGAGGCCGGGGACGTGCACCGCGTCCCCGGTGCGCACGAGCGCGTCGAAACCGGTGGCGTAGCGGTGCACCCCCGCCGCCACGGGCGCGACGGCCGCCAGGTCGTCCGGGCCGCCTTTGACGATGCGGAACGATTCGGTGAATTCGTCCTTCGGACCGGTGTAGCGGAGTCGCCCGCCAGTGATGTAGGCGATGAAGTCGGCGGCGCGTTCCAGGTCGGAGGTGATGTGCGTGGAGAACAGCACGCTGCGCGTCCCGTCCGCGATGTAGTCCTGCAGGAGGTCCATGAGGTCGTCGCGGGCGAGTACGTCGAGGCCGCTGGTGGGCTCGTCGAGGATAAGCAGTTTCGCGTCGTGGCTGAGCGCGACGGCGAGCATGAGTTTCATCTGCATGCCGCGCGACAGCTCCTTGACCAGCCGTTTGCGCGCGAGGCCGAAGCGTTCCAGATATGCGTCGAACGTGGCGTGGTCCCACGTGGGGTACATGGGCGCCATGGCCCTCTCCACCGTGTCCACCGTCCATGCGTCGATGAAATAGCTGTAGTCGAACACGACACCGAGCCGTTCCTTGACCGCTTCCTCGTCGGCGATGTTGTCAAGCCCGAACACGTGGATCGAGCCGGCGTCGCGGCGGATCATGTTGAGGATGAGCTTGATGAGCGTGGATTTGCCGGCGCCGTTCGGGCCGATGAGGCCCATGATGTATCCGGCCGGCAGATCGAAGGTCACGTCGTCGAGCGTGAAGCCGGAACCGTAGCGTTTGGTCGCTCCAGTGACGGACAACGCCGGCGGCACGGCGGCGGACGCAGCCGGGACTCGTGCGATGGTCATGATGATGCCCCCTTTCCGGGACTGTTGCCTATGGCATTCCTCCGCAAGCATCTTCCCCAGTTCTCCCTCCGTGATGTCGGCGGCTCTGGCGGCGCGGACCGCCTCGGCGAGCGCGCCGCGGACCTGGTTCTCGAGCTGGCGTCTCATCAGCTCGTTGCCTTTGTCCATCACGAACGTCCCCTTGCCCTGGATGTTCTGCACCACGCCCTCGCCGGCCAGTTCGTTGTATGCCCTAGTGACGGTGAGAACCGAGATGCGCAGCTCCCTGGCGAGCTTGCGCAGCGAGGGCAGCGCCTCGCCGGCCTTGAGTTCGCCGTCGAGCACGGCGGCGCGGATCTGGGTCTTGATCTGCTCATAGATGGGTTCGCCGGACACGGATGAGATGATCAGCTTCACCTATGCCCCTTTCCCGCGGACATTGTCGTTGTTTCATTTCAGCTGTTCAGCTGTTATATACAACAGTATAACTGTTATCCTCAACCGTCAATGTCGCGAGCATAACAGTCAAGCATCCAACCTCGGGGAGAAAAGGACGACCGACCCATGTGAATTGCCGGTTAACTCCGTCGCGCCGCACGGCGCATCGTGCCTACAATGGCGAGACGAAGGGAGCAATCATGCCTGACAACAACGCTGTTACGCTGCGCAAGATCGAACCGTCCGATTATCCGCTGTTCGCACGGTGGTGGAACAACCCGTCCGTCGCCGACGGCTGTCGGAAGACCCTGGACGAGACAACCGACGATGAGGCGGAACGCCTGTTCCACGAGTGGAGCGACGTCGACGACGACACCCGTTTCGGGCGTACGGCGCTCGACCCGTTCGGCAACCCCATCGGATTCGTCTCCGCCTGGGACGGCGGGGAACCGGACCGCGATCCCACGATGTCGGTGCTCATCGGCCCGTACTATCAGGACCGCGGATTCGGCAACCAAGCCATGAAGCTCGGCATCACGCTCGCCGCCGAACAGCTCAAGGCGAAGAAGATCACCGTCAAGGTGTGGTCGTTCAACCTGCGCGCCCGCCACATGGTCGAATCCCTCGGGTTCGTCGAGGTCGACCGGCACGAAGGCGTCGTGGAGCGCGGCGGGCGCACGTTCGGCGAAGTGGTCTACCAGGCGCCAATCGCGCGCCTCACCGGCCGCATCACCGCCGAGGCCACCGAGCGTGAGGAGGGCGAGAAGCTCGAGGCGCAGCGTTTCGCCGCCGAACGCCCCTCCGACCTCATGCCGGTGCGCTGAGCGCCGAACGAGCCGAAACAAAACAAGAGGAGCCGGCGCATCACGATGTGGTGATGCGCCGGCTCCGTCGTATACGCCCTACAGGATATACGCCCTACAGGTCGCGGGGCGCGTCGTGGAAGTCGAAGAGGACGCCGTCGGCCTCGTCGCAGATCGTGGCCCAGTCCGCATCGGACGAGTCGTCGTGCATGGCCCATACGCGCATGCCCGCGGACCTCGCGGAGCGCACGGCGACGAGCAGATCCTCGAACACCGTGCAGTCGCATGGTTCCACGCCGAGACGGGCGGCGGCGAGCAGGTAGACGTCCGGCCGGTCCTTGCCCACGTCGTTCACGTCGTCGACGGAGACGATGGCGTCGAACAGGTCGAACATGCCCACGTGCCGCAACGCCGGTTCCCTGAGACGCGGCGGCAGCGAGGTGGCGACGGCGAGCCGCACGCCGCGCGCCTTCAGGTCGCGCAGATAGTCGAGCGCGCCCGGTTTCGCCTCGACGGTGGTCGCGTAGGCGACGCGCGCCATCTCGTCCCACTCGTCCATCAACGCCTCGGGCGTGTCCTTGAGGCCGAACCGCGCGATCGTGTATTCGGCGATCTGCCGGAACTGCATCGGCGCGACCTTGGCCATGTAGTCGTCGGGCACGGCCAGCCCGCGCTTGGCGAGGAAATCGATGTCGACCTGGTCCCATACGCCCATCGAGTCGAGGAGCGTGCCGTCGAGGTCGAAGATGGCGGCCTTGCGGGATGTCATGTCTGTCTCTCCCTCAGTCAGCTTACGGTTGCCGACTCCCCCGTCTCAGGGAGCCGGCACGGCTTCCACCCTCAGTCGGTTTCACCGACAGCTCCCGCCAGCGGGAGCCTGGATGAGGCGAGCAGTTCGCGGGCGTGGTCGAGGGACGCCTCCGACTCGCTGCCGGAGAGCATGCGGGCGACCTCGTGGACGCGCGCGGCGTCCCTCACCTCGGCCACGGTGGTGACGACGCCCAGATCGTCGTCGTCCGCGTCCGGCGGCTCCTTGGTGACGACGAACTGCGAGTCGGCCCAGCTGGCCACCTGCGCCAGGTGCGTGACGACGATGACCTGCGAGCTGCGGGCGAGACGGGCGAGACGCCTGCCGAGTTCGACCGCCGCCTTGCCGCCGACGCCCGCGTCGACCTCGTCGAAGATGAATGTCATGTCGGACGGCGCGGCACCGTGCTCCCCCGCGGCCGCTCCCCCCGCGTGCATGTCCGCGGCGGACAGTTCGAGGGCGAGCATGAGGCGGCTCAGTTCGCCGCCGGACGCGCTTTTGCCCATCGGCAGCTGCGGCGAGCCCTCATAGGGGGTGAACAGGAACGCGATGTCGTCGCCGCCGTTCGCGTCGAGCGCGTCGGCTCCTTCACGCGGCGCGACGCGGATCTCCAGCGAGGCGCCGTCCATGGCGAGCGAGGAGAGCTCCTCGGTGACGCGCGCGGCGAGCCGGCCGGCCGCCGCAGCGCGCGCCTCGTGCAGACGCGCGGCGGCCTTCGCGGCGGTCTCGTGCAGCCGGTCGCGTTCGGCCTCCAGCTCGGCGAGTTTCTCGGGCGAGGCGTCCAGATCCTCGATGTCGAACGCGGCCTTGTCGCGCCATGCGATCACGTCCTCGATGCCCGGCCCCCAGCGGCGGGTGAGTTCGTCAAGGTCGTGGATGCGCGCGTTCAGCGTGTCGAGGTCGGCCTCGCCGACGTCCTCGCCGAGATGCCCGGACAGGGTGAAGACGATGTCCGCGAGGTCGGCGTTCACCGATTCGAGCCGGTCGGCGAGTTCGTCGAATCCGCCGTCGGACACGTGGATGGCGCGCAGCGCCTGCGCCGCCTCGAGGATCCGGTCGGAGGCGCCGGGCGCCTCGGCGGGAGAATCGGCGAGTTCCAGCTGCGACGGGTCGAGCGCGGCGAGCGCGTGGGACACGCCTTCGGCGATGTCCGCCGCGTTCTCGATGCGGTCGCGTTTCGCCTTCAGCTCCTCCAGTTCGCCCGGATGCGGGTCGACCGCGTTGATGCGGTCCACCGATTCGCGCAGGTAGTCGGCTTGCGCGCGTGCGGAGGACTCCTGCGAGCGCAGGCGTTCGAGACGGGCGTCCATGTCGGCCAGTTCGCGCCATGCCGCATGGTAGGCGGCGAGTTCGCGCCCGTCGTCGGCGGCGTGGTCGAGGAAGTCGCGTTGGCGGGCGGCGGATGCGATCCGCAGCTGTTCGGCCTGCCCGTGGATGGTGACGAGTTCGCCGGCCACGGCGGCGAGCACGGAACGCGGCACGGTCTTGCCTCCGAGCACGGCGCGCGAGCGTCCGGTGGCGCGCACGGTGCGTGCGAGGAACAGTTCGCCGTCCTCGGGTTCGACGCCGGCGCGGCGTGCGATGGCGAGCACGCCGCCGGCGAGCGCCTCGTCGTCGTCCGCGTCGTCGCCGACCGTCTCGTCCGCCGTGTCGGTCGCATGGGCGTCGTCCACCGCGTCATCGACGGCGAAGATGCCCTGCGCCCACGCTTCGGACGCGCCGACGGAGATGCGTTTCGCGTTGGCGGGGCCGCCGGAGATGAGCGACAGGGCGCTCAGCAGCATCGATTTGCCGGCACCGGTCTCGCCGGTGATGGCGGTCATGCCGCAGGCGGGGGTGATGACGGCGGACCTGATCGGCCCCAGGTCACGCAGGGAGAGTTCCTCGAGCATCAGCGGCGTGCCTCCCCGTCGCCGTCGTGGTGGTCGTCGCGGCCGTCGTCGTGGTGGTAGTCGGAGTGGTCCGTGTACGCGGAGCGTAAATCGGCGGCGACGCCGTGCTGGGCACGGTTCGCTCCACCGGCGCCGCCGGCGCCGCCGTGCGCGGCCTGTTCGCGCCATCCGACGACGGGCAGGTCGAATTTGGTGACGAGACGCTCGGTGAACGGCGCGCCGGAGAGGCGCGCGAGACGCAGCGTGCCGTGCGAGGCGCGCACGTCGACGCGCGTGCCCTTCGGTAGGGCGCGCTGGCGGCGGCCGTCGCAGCAGATCCATCCGCCGGACATCGAATCGTCGAGGATGGTGATCGTGAACGTGGAGTCGGCGCCGATGACGAGCGGACGCGCGAACAGGGCGTGCGCGGCGAGCGGCACCAGCTGGAGCGCCTTCACGTTCGGCCACATGATCGGGCCGCCAGCGGAGAACGCGTAGGCGGTGGATCCGGTGGGCGTGGACACGATGACTCCGTCCGCGCCGAACGAGCTCATCTCCACGTCGTCGACGCTGATGGACAGTTCGACCATCTTGCCGCGATCGGCGCGTTCCAGCGTGATGTCGTTCAACGCCCAGTTCTCGATGGGCGTCGACGCACCCGGCAGCCACACGTCCACGTGGGCGATCATGCGCTCGTCGATCGAATAGTCGCGGGTGGCGATGCGTCGGATCGCCTCGTCCATCTGGAAGCTCTCGAACTCGGCGAGGAACCCGACGTGCCCCATGTTGACGCCGAGAATCGGCGTGCTCGTGCACCGCACGAGTTCGGCGGCGCGCAGGATCGTGCCGTCGCCGCCCAGCACGACGACGATTTCCGTGTCGTCGCCGACGACGGGCGGCTGCACGTCGAACGCGGGAGGCTCGAGATTGTCGATGATGGAGACGTCGAATCCGGCGTCGCGCAGCCTGCCCACCACGTCGGACACGACGGTGCCGCTCTGCCTGAGCCGCGTGTGAGTCACCACCACAGCATGACGAACACCGGTCATCGACTCCCCCTTGGATGGACGGAACAGTACAACTGCCACCCATCCTAACCGAATCGAACGGATGTCGGAAACCCCGTTCCCGAACGCCGGCACGCGCGGTTTCTCGACATGCATGCTTACAATGGCTTCACATACGCCGGCGCATGCCGGGAAGAACCATGCAGGCACGCACGACAGCAACCGATGGACGAAGGAGGAGCGAGGGCACATGGCGGATCCCGTCTTCGACCAATCCTCCTCCAACAGGGAGGCCTCGCGCGGCTACGCGTGGTGGTTCTCCGGCAACACGTTCGCGCAGGCGGCGGACGGGGACGGGCGCCCGCCGCGTCAGCGCACAATCATCCAGCACTTGGTCTCGCACCCCGGACGCCTGACCATCATGTACTTCATCGTGCTGGTCATCGCGGCGACGACCATGCTGCTCATCCCGCCGTCCACGCCGAAGGGCGAGAAGACCACGTTCTCGACGGCGATGTTCACCGCCGTCTCCGCGCTGTCCACATGCGGCATCTCGATCGTCAACTCGACCACGCATTGGACGACGTTCGGACAGGCCGTGCTGCTCGTCTCCGTGCAGTTGGGCGGCATCGGCGTGATGACGTTCGCCTCGCTGATCACGCTCGCCATCAACCATCACATGAAGTCGACGCAGCGCCTGCTCACGGCGAGCGAGCTGGGCACGTCGAAGCTCAGCGAGATCCGCGGCGTCCTCACCGTCGTCATCGGCACGACGATGTTCATCGAGACCGTGACGTTCATCGCCCTGTTCCCCGGCCTGCTCAAGGTCAACGAGGGCGACTGGCGCAAATCCCTGTGGGAGTCGCTGTTCTTCGCGGTCATGTCGTACAACAACGCGGGCTTCACGCCGGACACGGCCGGCCTGCACGTCAACAGCTGGGGCGTGGGCCTGCCGATCATGCTCTCCGCTTTCCTCGGCACGCTCGGCTTCCCCGTGATCCTCAACCTGCTCAAATGCGCGCGCGGGCACGTGCCGCCGAAACGCTGGAGCCTGCACACGAAGATCACGCTCTCCGTCACGTTCATCATCGTCGTCATGTCGCTCACCTGGTTCCTGCTCGTCGAATGGGGCAACCCGTTCCTGTTCAGGGACGCGGACTTCAACACGCGCATGCGCTACGCGATGGTCGCCGCCGTCATGCCGCGCAGCTCCGGTTTCGACCTGTCGTGGGTGCCACAGGTGAGCGAACCGACGAAGGTGTTCATGAGCGCGATCATGTTCATCGGCGGCGGCAGCACCTCGACGGCCGGCGGCATCCGCGTGACCACGTTCGCGGTGATCCTGCTCATCTGCAAAGCCTCGTTCACCGGCCACAAGGACATCAACACGTTCCACCACCGCATCCACACGAACGTGGCGATGACGGCGGTGAGCATCACCAGCACCTGCCTGCTGCTCGTGCTCGTCTCCTCCCTGTCGCTCATGCTCGTCTCCGGCGCGTCGCTGACGAACGCGCTGTTCGACTCCTGCTCGGCGTTCGGCCTCGGCGGCTACACGGTGGGCGTGGCGCGCGAGGACAATCCGGCCGCGCTGGCGATCCTCGCGACGACGATGGTCGTGGGGCGTCTCGGCCCGATGACCATCGCCTATTCGATCAGCCGACCGCGCTCGCTGGAGGCGGTACGCTACCCGACCGAGCCGATCGTGGTCGGCTGAATCCTCGCGGTGCGCAGGGAGTACGCACACGGGAACATACACACGGGAACATACGGAAAGTACACGGAAAGGACACAAGGCAATGGCGAAATCCGGTAAGAGCGTGCTGGTCGTGGGATTGGGCCGTTTCGGCAGCGCCGTGGCCATGACCCTCGACGCGATGGGCCAGGACGTGCTCGCCGTCGACCGGGACCCGGATCTGGTGGCCCGCTGGTCGACGCATGTGCCGGTCGTCCAGGCGGACATGACCGACGTGCTCGCCATCGAGCAGATCGACGCCTCCCAGTTCGACACGGCGGTCGTCGCCATCGGCGACAGCGTCGAGGCGTCGGTCATCACGACCGGCAACCTGCTGGACGCGGGCGTGACCGACCTGTGGGCGAAATCGGTGTCCGTGCAGCACGCGCGCATCCTGCAGCGCATCGGCGCGCGGCACATCATCAACGCAGAGACCGATGCGGGCAAGCGCGTCGGGCATCTGGTGAGCGGCAACTATCTGGACTACATCGAGATCGAGGGCGCACACACCGTCGTGAAGATCCACACGCCCTCGCATGCGGTGGGTCATTCCATCGAGGACGCGCAGGTGCATGAGCGTTACGGCATCACCGTGGTCGGCATCAAATCGCCGGGCAAGGAGTTCCAGTACGGTTCCAAGGAGCTCATCATGCACCGCAACGACGAGCTGGTCATCATGGGCAAGGAGGACCAGATCGACCGCTTCATCCACGCGGGCAACCGGTAGCCGTATTCAGTCGGCGCGGGCGTAGAGGAGGTGTTCGGCGTTGCCGTGGGTGCCTTCGATGGGGCTCGGCGCGGTGGCGACGACATGGAGCCCGTGGTCGCGGGCGCATGCGGTCACGTCGTCCAGCGCCTTTTGGCGCAGCGCCGCGTCGATGACGACGCCGTGGCGGTCGAGCCCCGAACGCCCCACTTCGAACTGCGGTTTGACGAGCAGCACGATGTGAGCGCCGGGCGCGGCGATCCGCGCGATCACGGGAATCACGTAGGTGAGTGAGATGAAGGAGACGTCGGAGACGATCATCGCCGGAGCGTATGGCAGGTCGTCGGCCGTGACGTCGCGGATGTTGACGCCGCTCATCTCGATGACATGCGGGTCGTCGGCGACGCGCGGGTCGAGCTGGCCGTGGCCGACGTCGAGCGCGATGACCCGGCGTGCGCCGCGGCGCAGCAGCACCTGCGTGAACCCGCCGGTGGACGCGCCGATGTCGAGGCAGTCGAAGCCCACCGGTTCGGGCAGTCCGTGCGCGGCGAACGCGTCGAACGCACCGACGAGCTTGTAGGCGCCGCGCGAGACGTAGTCGTCGCCCTTGTCGACGACGATGCGCGTGTGCGCGGCATCGCCGATCGCATACGCGGGTTTGGTCACGACCTTCCCGTTGACGGTGACATGCCCGCCTTTGATGAGCCGCTGCGCCTTGGAACGCGAGTCGACCCCTCCCCCGGCGACGAGCCACAGGTCGAGACGGTCGGGCATGTCGATCGGCTCGTCATCGGCCTCGTATGAGGCGATGCCGTCGTTCGTCATTCTCGTTCCCTCCTTCTCATGACTGGTGCGCCGGTATCGTGGATCAGTCGCCGATCGCGTCGAGTTCGCGCTTCAGCTCGTCGAGCAGGCCGCGCAGCGCGGCGATGCGCCCGTCGTCGTCCATCTGGTCGAAGCCGGGCAGCACGTCGGCGATGTCGCCGGTGGGCGGCGTGGCCGTGGCGTCGTGCGTGATGCCGTTCATAGTGCCGTTCACGGTGCGGTCGTCGCTCACAGCGTGAACTCCGGCAGCGTGATCGCGGTCATGTCGACGCCGGCATCGGCGGCCTGCCATGCGGCGCAGATCGCGGCGCGCAGCGCGTCCACGCTCGTCGCGTCGGAGACGACGAACGTGCCGGCGGCCGCGTCCAGCACGGCCTCGGCGCCGCCGCACGTCCAGCGTCCGTCGCCGTGGTCGCGCGGTTCGGGCATGGTCTCGCCGAGCGCGCGCAGGTCCGGCGCCACATAGGTGGGACGCAGGTGCGCGGGCGCGAGCATCAGCTCATGCGGGTTCGTGACGCCGGTCAGTACGGCGAGTGAGTCGTAGCCGCCCCGGTTGCCCGCCTCGATGTCAGTGTCGAGTCGGTCGCCGATGGCGATGGACTCGTCCTTCGGGACGAGCGACTGGCCGCCGGACGCGTTGAGTTCGCGCGCCTCGTCGTACATGTACGATTCGGGCTTGCCCGCGGAGGCGACCGGTTCGACGCCGGTGGCGGCGATGACCGCGCGGATCATCGAGCCGCAGCCGGGCGCGATGCCGAGTTCGCGCGGGATGGTCAGGTCGCGGTTGGTCACGAAGTACGTGGCGCCGGCCTCGACGGCGAACGCGGCGTTCGCCATCATCTGCCAGGTCATCTCCGGGAACCAGCCCTGGATGACGGCCGCGGGTTTGACGGTCGGATCGTCGGTGACGACGAGTCCGGCGCGCGTGACCTCCTCGCGCAGATGCTCCGCGCCGACGACGAGCACGGTGGAACCGGCGGGCACGGCCTTGGCGACCATGCGGGCGGCCACCACCGAGGAGGTGATGACCTGCCAGGGTTCGACGTCGAGGTCGAAGCCCTTCAGCTGGTCGGCGACGACGTGCTGGAAACGCGACGAGTTGTTCGTCGTGTATTCGATGGTCATGCCGGCGGCCTCGGCGGCGCGGATGGACGCCGCGGCGTGCTCCACCGGGTTCTTGCCCCGGTAGACCACGCCGTCGAGGTCGAGCAGCGCGAGCTTGTAGGCTTCGGCGATCGGGGCCGTGGTGCCTTTGAGGAATCGCGTCATGCGTCCGCTCACGCCTCGGTCGTCTCGGATTCGTCGGAGGCGGATTCATCGGAAACCTGTTCCGGCTCGTCGTCGGATTCGGCGCCTTCGACGGCCTCTTCGGCCGGGGCCTGCGTCTCGTCGGTGTCGGCGGTTTCGCCGTCGACGGACTCCTCGGAATCCTCCTGGGTCTCCTCCTCGGCGTGGGCTTCGGACTCGGACTCGCCTTCGGCGGTCTCGGCCCCGTCCTCGGATTCGGCTTCGGACTCCTCGTCGCTCTCCTCGGTCTCGTCCTCGGGCGCGTACTGGGCGTCGTCCTCGGAGATGCCGAGCTCGGCGAGCACGTCCGGATCGTCGAGGTGCTCGAGATCGTGGTCGATGATCACGTCATCGCTCTCCTCGTCCTCGTCGAAGTCGGCGTACTGGTTCTCCAGCTTCTCGATGACCTGGTCGAGCGCGATGGCTTCGTCGGAACGGCCGGCCTCCTCGAGGAACAGCTGCTCGGCCTGCAGGGCGCGCATGCGGTAGCTGCCGGCCAGACCCTTGGAACGGCCGAGCGTGTGCACGATCTCGATGGCCTTGTCCCAATGCTCCAAATCACCGAGCGCGCCGGCGTACACGAGGAACATCTCGGCCTTGGACTCGCCCTTCAGGTACTTGGCGTCGTCGGAGACGGCCATCTCGATGGCCTTCTTCGGGTTGCCGAGACCACGCTCGCAGTCGGCCATGAACGGCAGGTAGTCGAGGTAGCCGTTCATGCGGTACGCGGTGCGGAACTCCTTGAGCGCGAGCTTGTAGTCGCCCTTGCGGTAGGCGACGAACGCGAGCGTCTCACGCGCGAAGTCGATGCGGGAGGCCTGCTTGGCGACCCACTGGGCGTGCTCGAGCGCGGCCTGCGGATCGTCGTCGAGCAGCGTGTACGCGGCGAGGATGTGCAGGCCGATGTTCTCGGCGTGCTCCTTGGACAGGCCGCGCAGACGCTCCTTCTCGTCCTTGGAGAGCATGCCCCACACCATGCCCTTCGGCATGCGGGGCTCGTTCGGACGACGATCGGTGTACGGGTTCTGCGAGGGGTAGCTCGGCGCGCCGTCGAAGCCGCGGCGCTGGCCCTCGCGACGGTCGTCGAAACGACGGGAGTCGTCGCGCTGGTAGCGCGGATTGCCGCCGCGCTCGTCACGATGCTCGTCACGGCGGAAGTCACGGTCGCCGTCACGATGGAAGTCGCGGCGCTCGTCCTTATGGAAATCCTTGCGGAAGTCCTGGCGTTCGCCGTCACGACGATCATCGCGACGGAAATCACGGTCGCCGTCACGATGGAAGTCCTTACGGAAACCGCCCTTGCCGCCGCGACGCTCGTCATCACGACGGAAACCACCACGCTCGCCATCCTTGCGGAAACCGCCGCGACGGTCGTCATCACGACGGAAACCACCCGACTTGCCGTAACCGCGACGCTCGCCGTCACGACGGAAACCACGGTCACCGCCCTGACGCGGACCCTTATGGAAGTCACGACGCTCGCCGGACTCGCCGTCGCGACGGAAATCACGATCGCCGTCACGATGGAAGTCCTTACGGAAACCGCCCTTGCCGCCGCGACGCTCGTCATCACGACGGAAACCACCACGCTCGCCATCCTTGCGGAAACCGCCGCGACGGTCGTCATCACGACGGAAACCACCCGACTTGCCGTAACCGCGACGCTCGCCGTCACGACGGAAACCACGGTCACCGCCCTGACGCGGACCCTTATGGAAATCGCGACGCTCGCCGGACTCGCTGTCACGACGGAAATCACGATCGCCGTCACGATGGAAGTCCTTACGGAAACCATCCTTGTGGAAGTCCTTGCGGAAGCCGCCGCGACGCTCGCCGTCACGGCCCTCGCCGTCGCGACGGAAGCCGCCCGACTTGCCGTAGCCGCCGCGGGAGCCGCCGAACTTGCCGCCCTTGCCGCGCGGCTTGAAACCGTTGCCGCCACGGGAGCCGGGACGGCCGGAGCCGTGGCCGTAGCCGCCCTTGCGGAAGCCGCCCGACTTGCCGGAACGCTCGTTGCCTTCTGTCATATGTGTATCGCCTTTCTTGATGGATGCGATGGATACGTGTGTGTTGCCGGATCCGTCGACGGAATCGGATGGTCGACGGTGGTCATGGGCGAAGGCGGCCGCCGTGACGACGAACCGCCCTCGCACGGAAATCATGGGATTCGAAGAACGCTCAGCGCTTCTCGACGGCGCCGAGCGCCTTCTTGCCGCGGCGGATCAGCGCGAAACGGCCCTGGAGGAAATCACCCTCGCCGAGCGTCGCCTCGTCGCTCTCCACGCGCGCGTTGTTGAGGTACACGCCGCCGGACTTGATGGCGCGACGCGCCTCGGAGACGGTCTTGAACAGGCCGGCGGCCTGCGCGGCGTCGATCACGCGCACGCCCGCCTCGACGGACGGGAACACGTGCTCGCCGTTCTCGTCGACGACCTTGAAGCCGTCGAGCACCGATTCGAGCGTCTCCGCGTCGATGTCGGCCAGATCGCCGCCGCGGCCGAACAGGGCTGCGGAGGCGTCGATCGCGGCCTGCGTGGCGGCCTCGCCGTGCACGAAGCTGGTGACCTCCCAGGCGAGCGCCTTCTGCGCCTCGCGACGGCCCGGATTGGTCTTCGACTCCTCGACGAGGCGTTCGATCTCCGCCTTCGGCAGGAAGGTGAACGCCTTGAGCAGGCTCTCCATCTCCACGTCCGGACGGTTGATCCAGAACTGGTAGAACTTGTACGGCGAGAGCATCGTCGGGTCGATCCAGACGGCGTTGCCCTCGGACTTGCCGAACTTCTTGCCCTGCGCGTCGGTGATGATTGGGCTGGTGAACACGTTGACGTCCGCACCGCGCACCTTATGGATAAGGTCGAGGCCCGACGTGAGGTTGCCCCACTGATCGGAACCGCCGAGTTCGAGCGTGCAGTGGTACTCGTCGAACAGGTGGAGGAAGTCGTTGCCCTGCAGCACCTGGTAGCTGAACTCGGTGAAGGAGATGCCCTCCTCCGAGTTGAGGCGGCGGGCGACCGTGTCCTTGGCGAGCATCGTACCGAGACGGAAGTTCTTGCCGACGTCGCGCAGGAAGTCGATGACGCTCATGGACGCGGTCCAGTCGTAGTTGGAGACGAACCGCACCGGGTTGTCGCCTTCCGTCTCCAGGATGCCGCCGATCTGCTTCTTCAGACGCTCGGCCCAGCCGGCCACCACGTCCTTCGGGTTGAGCGTGCGCTCGCCCGACTGGCGCGGATCGCCGATGAGTCCGGTGGCACCGCCGACCAGCGCGATCGGGTGGTGGCCCGCCGCCTGGAGGTGACGCATGTTGATGAGCTGGACGAGGTTGCCGATGTGCAGGGAGGCGGCCGTCGGGTCGAAGCCGCAATAATAGGTGATCGGCTCTCCGTTCAGCGCTTCTGCGAGTCGATCGCGGTCCGTGGACTGCGAGATCAACCCGCGCCATTCCAGTTCATCGAGCAGGGTGTCGAACCCCGCTTGCGTGAAGTCGATGACGTGAGCCATAACTGGTCGCTCTCCCTATCGAATTGTGAATAGTGACATGCCCTACTCTGATTTCAAGCGTATCCAAGTCTCGCATGGCGCGGCGACAGTGGCACGCGGTGCCGCCGCGGCGTTCCTGCCGGGTCAGCGGCCGCCGCGGCGGAGCTTGTCGAACGCCTCGCGCAGCTGCTGGAGGGATTCGTCGTTGCGCGTCGCTTTCAGACGCGGGAAGGAGGCGATCATACGGCGCTGCTGGCGGTTGAACGCCTTGCCGGCGGCCTCGCGGATGCGCATCATCAGCTCGGTGGACATCTCCATGCCGGAATGCCACGATCCGCCGACCTTCTCCCCCACCTTGCCGGGCACGCCGCCGAGACGCTCGTTCGCACCGGCCGCGACGTCCGCGGCGAGCTCGGCGGCGCGTCCGGTCGCCTCGCCCACCGCGTCGCCGACCTTCTCGCGCACCTCGTCGAACGCGTCGCCGTACTTGGCGACGGCGGCCTGGAACTGTTCGAGGCTCTTCTCGAAGTCGACGATGCCGACCACGGTGACCACCGCGTCGACGGTGATGGCGACGAGGAACACGGCGCACATCACATGGACCGCGGCCGGTGGAATCATCGCCGTGACGCGCTCGACCCACGGCTGGAAGACATCGACGATCGCCACGCCGAGCACGCCGAACACGACCGCGCCAAGCAGGCAGATACGGCCGTTGAGATTGAAGCGAAAATGCGAATAATCCCACCATCGCGCATGGAACAGCTCCTCCATCGCCCACGAGGTGAAATATTCGAGCGCGCATGCACCGATCGAGGAGACGAGGAACACGACCACCGGGTTGCGATCCCCGCCGAACACGACGATGGCGAGCACCGCGCCCGTGCCGTAGATCGGGCACAACGGGCCGTTGAGGAAGCCGCGGTTGACGGGCCTGCGCTGCTGCACGGAGACGAGGATCGACTCGTACACCCAGCCGCAGAAGCTGTAGAACAGATACCACAGGAACAGGTATTCGAAGGCGAGCATGGTCATCGGGAGACCTCCTCCTGTGTATCGGCTGGATTCCCGTCAATGCGGTCCGGGTCGGAGACCATGCCGGAGCGGCCCTTGTTGAACCGGTCGAGCGAGAACGTCTCTCGTGTGGCGGACAGCTTGTCGGCGGCGGTGACGAGCCAGCCCTCCACGTAGCTGGGCGCGGTGGGCGTCATCGGGAACATGTGGCAGGAGATCGAATCGCGTTCGATCGCGTTGAGACGGAAGTCGCGCATCGCGTTGAGCAATGCGGCGTTGCCGTGCGTGAACCCGTGCAGCCGGTGCGCGCCGCCGTCCCAGTCATGCCAGTCGTAGAGGAAATAGTCGTGCAGCAGCGCGGCGCGCACGAGCGACTTCAGGTCGACGCGGTTCCACAGGTGCGCGCGGTCGGCGAGCCAGACGGCGAGGCACGCGACGCGGATGGAATGGGCGAACGTCGATACGTTGCCGTGCTGGTAGTTCCCGCGTTCGCGCCGCATGTTCGGATGTTCGAGTACCTCGCGCCCGTTTTCGGCGACGATCCTCCGTATCTGCGTTCGGGTGAGCAGACGTCCCACGATGATGATCCCCTATCGGTCGGTTTGCGTTCGGTGCCGATTGTACGAAGGGGATGTGTCGGAAGCGTTCTCGCTTGGGGATGCTTCACAAGGCGATTGCAGACGGACGGCCGATTCGGTCATTCCGTCGGCGTCCGTCGGTCGTTCAGATACTCGCGGTAGGCGTGGAACCCGCCTTCGAGACTCGCCACGTCGTAGCCGCGGTCGGCGAGGATCTCGGCGACCTCCTCGCTCCACCAGCCTTCCGCGCAGAAGACGACGACGGTGCGGTTCTTCGGCACGGTCTTGAGGACCTTGGCGAGCGGGTCGAGCGGCGCGTTGATCGCGCCTTCGATCGGGTGCGCAGCCACGTCGGCGGGCTCGCGCAGGTCAAGCAGGGTGACGTCCGTCTTGTCGAGCGCGGCGAATTCCGCCGGTGTGATGCGGCGAATCGCGGATTCGGCGGATTCAGCGGATTCGGTCGCGTTCGTAGCGGTTCCGGTCGCGTTCGTAGCGGTTCCGGTCGTAGCGGTTTCGGCCGTCGTATCAGCGGCGACGGTGTTGGCATGCCATGCGATGGGCATTGGTGTTCCCTTCTTGTCGGTGTCTCTCCCCCACCCGGCCTTGCCGGGAGCCCCTCGACGAGAGAGCCGAGATTGGTACCCCGTCTGGCCGTGCGGCGTCAGATGGCGCAGGCGGGCTGGATGTAGCGCGTCGGGTCGAGCGCGGTGATGGTCGGGTGATCGCCGCACACCGGGCAGTCGGGCACGCGCTTCGGCAACGGCACACGGCGGATGTTCATCGTGAGCGCGTCGACGGTGAGCATGCGCGCGACAAGCGGTTCACCCACGCCGGCGATCAGCTTGACCGCCTCCGTCGCCTCGAGGCTGCCGATCACGCCGACGACCGCGCCGAGCACGCCCGCCTCGCGGCAGGTGGGAATCTCGCCGGCCGCGGGCATGTCGCGGAAGATGCAGCGGTAGCAGGGGCCCGCGCCCGGCACGACGTCCATGACCTGTCCGGCGAATCCGACGACGCCGGCGTGGATGAACGGCTTACCGGCGAGCACGCAGGCGTCGTTGATGAGGAACTTCGCGGAGAAGTTGTCGGTCGCGTCGATGACGAGATCGTACGGGGCGATGAGGTCCTCGACGTTTCGCGCGTCGAGGAGCGTGCGGTGCGTGACGACGTCGACGTCCGGGTTGAGCGCGCGGATCGCGGCCGCCGCGGATTCGACCTTCGGCTCGCCGACGGATGCGGTGGTGTGGATGATCTGGCGCTGCAGGTTGCTCAGGTCGACCACGTCGCCGTCGACGAGGCCGATACGTCCCACGCCGGCGGCGGCTAGGTAGAGCGCGGCCGGCGAGCCGAGCCCGCCCGCGCCGATGATGAGCACGCTGGATTCCAGCAGCCGCTTCTGCCCCTTGACGCCCAATCCCTTGAGGATCAGGTGCCGTGAATACCGTTCGAGCTGTTCATCCGAGAACGCCATATGTCTTCTTCTCCGATCTCTCCCTCAGTCGGCTCCGCCGACGGCCCCCTCGTCAGAGGGGGGCGAATAGCAGGTGTCTCAGTGCAGATATCCCGTGGTCGGGCTGGACGGCACGGCCTGGCCTTCCGTCACCTTGCCGAGGCCGGCGAGGTAGGCGGCGCGGCCCGCATCGATGGCGTGCTTGAACGCCTCGGCCATGAGCGGGATGTTGCCGGCGGAGGCGACGGCCGTGTACGCCATGACGGCGTCGGCGCCCATCTCCATCGCGTCGGCGGCCTGGCTGGGCCGTCCGATGCCCGCGTCGATGATGACCGGCACGTTCGCGTTGGCGATGATGATCTTGATGAAGTCGCGCATCCTCAGGCCCATGTTGGAGCCGATGAGCGAGCCGAGCGGCATGACCGCGGCCGCGCCGGCCTCCTCGAGCTGGCGCGCGGCGATCGGGTCGGGGAACATGTACGGCATGACGACGAAGCCCTCCTTGGCCAGCATCTCGGTGGCGCGGATGGTCTCGGCATTGTCCGGCAGAAGGTACTTGGTCTCGTGCTCGATCTCCACCTTGACGAAGTCGGTGTGGCACACTTCGCGTGCGAGTCGGGCGATGCGCACCGCCTCCTCGGCATTGCGCGCGCCGGACGTGTTCGGCAGCAGCGTGATGCCCTCGGGAATGTAGTCGAGCACGCTGTTCTCGGTGGTGGTGGCGCGGCGCAGCGCCATCGTGACGATCTCGGTGCCCGCATGTTCGACGGTCGCCTTGATGAGGTTCAGGTCGTAGCGGCCGGAGCCGAGGATGAAGCGCGAGTGGAACTCGTGGCCGCCGAGGTTCAACGGCTTGTCTTCGACGGGCAGAATCGGCGCAGCGGTGCCGACCGGGTTGACGACCGACGGCTGCGGCGGCAGCGGCGTCGCCTCGACGGACGCCTCGGTGACCGGATTGATGTTGCTCATATTCTTTCCCTTCCTTGGGTTGGTAGTCTTTCCGCTCCCGCTGGCGAGAGCTGTCGAACGAAGTGAGACTGAGGGTGGTCCGCCCGCTCAGCCGCGGCATCGTTTCCCCGCTCCCGCTGGCGGGAGCTGTCAGCGAAGCTGACTGAGGGTGGTCCGGCCCGCTCAGCCGCCCTGGACGAACTGGACGATCTCCATGACGCTCTGGTCGTCGAGCATCGCCTCGCCGCGCTTGTCGCGCGGGATGATCTCGCCGTTGAGTTCGATGGCGACGCGTCCGGCCCTGAAGCCGTGTGCCTCGAGGTAGTCGGCGACGCTGACGGGCGCGTCGAGCGTGACCTGCTCTCCGTTGACCTGCATAAGTCCTCGTTCTCCCTTCCGGATGTTCGGTCCGGATACTAAAAAAGGGCGCACGGAACGAACCGTACCCTAAGTGGTGCGCCCATCCATGAACCCGGTCATGCGACCATGCGGCGCGGATGCCCGGCCACACGGCTTGGTTATCTGGTGCGAACGAGTGCTTTCGGCTTCAGGGTTCCCGAGAAGCCTTGGCGAAAGAAGACGATTCCTTACGGCGGCATGACCCGCGTCAAGTTCCCCGGTCGAAGCTCGCGCTTCCTCTCAGCCCTTCGGGCTCCCGTTCGTGCTGAAGCCCAGTGTAGATGTCGACGGTGACATCCGAATGCGTGAATCGGATCGCGGCCGATTCCGTTTCGCTCCCGCCGGCGGGAGCTGTCGTCGGAGACGACTGAGGGTGGCCAGGGCCCGGCCCAGAACCACCCTCAGTCCCGCCTACGCGGTCCGCCTCCCGTCTGCGGGAGCGACGACACGATCAGAACGTGCCAGGAGCCCTGTAGGAGGGGCCGTCGGACGTGGAGTCGGCGAAGACCTTGAGCTCCTCGACCTCGCGCTTAGCGTCGGCGATCTGCTCGCGCACGCGGCCGTAGGCTGTGCCGCCCTTGCCGTTGCGGGAGTCGACGGAGCCGTGGCTGGAGAGCACCTCGCGCACACCCGGGGCCTTGTCGGCCGGCAGGAACGCGGCGAACGTGGAGACGAAGTCCTCGTCCGTCAGGTCCCACAGCTCATGGCCGCGGCCTTCGGCGAGCTTGACGCATGCGCCGGAAAGCTCGTGCGCGTGGCGGAACGGCACGCCGTTCTTGACGAGCCATTCGGCGATGTCGGTGGCGAGCGCGAAGCCGGTGGGGGCCTCGGCTTCGAGACGGTCGGCGTCGAAGCGCATGGTGCGGACCATGCCGGTGAACGCGGGCAGCAGCACTTCGAGCGTGTCGACCTGGTCGAACACGGCTTCCTTGTCCTCCTGCAGGTCGCGCGCGTAGGCGGTGGGCAGGCCCTTCAGGGTGGCGAGCAGGCCGGTCAGGTCGCCGATGAGACGGCCGGACTTGCCGCGCGCCAGTTCGGCGATGTCCGGGTTCTTCTTCTGCGGCATGATCGAGGAGCCGGTGGAGTAGGCGTCGTCGAGCTTGACGAACGCGAACTCCTGCGTGTTCCAGATGATGATCTCCTCGCTCAGGCGGGAGATGTCGACGCCGGTCATGGCGGCGACGAACGCGAATTCGGCGACGAGGTCGCGCGCGGCGGTGCCGTCGATGGAGTTGTCGGTCACGCGGGAGAAGCCAAGTTCGCGGGCGACGGCCTCCGGGTCGAGGCCGAGCGTGTTGCCGGCGAGTGCACCGGAGCCGTACGGGGAGGCGTTGATGCGCTTGTCCCAGTCGATGAGGCGTTCGATGTCGCGCAGCAGCGGCCACGCGTGGGCCATGAGCTGGTGGGCGAGCAGCACGGGCTGGGCGTGCTGCATGTGGGTGCGGCCGGGCATGACGGTGCGGCCGGCCTTCTCGGACTGGGCGATGAGCGCATTCACGAGTTCGATGAGGAGCTTGGCGATGACGCGCGCGTGGCGGCGCAGCCACATGCGGATGAGGCAGGCGATCTGGTCGTTGCGGGAGCGTCCGGCGCGCAGTTTGCCGCCGAGCTCGTCGCCGGCGATGTCGATGAGGCCGCGTTCCAGTGCGGTGGCCTCGTCCTCGTCGTCCTCGATGGGCGCGAAGGTGCCGTCGTCCACGTGGCGCTGGAGCGTGTCGAGCGCGTCCTCCATGCGCTTGAGCTCGTCGTCGGTGAGGAGTCCGGCGCGGCCGAGGGCGCGCGCGTGGGCGCGGGAGCCGGCGATGTCGTCGTCGGCGAGACGCCAGTCGAACTGGGTGGACTTGGACAGGCGCGCCAGTTCGGCGGACGGCCCGGAGGTGAAGCGGCCGCCCCACAGGGCGAGGTGTTCGGTGTTTTCGGCCATGCAGGTCTCCTTCATGGGTTCGTGGGAATCTGTCCGGATGATTGCGGACGCGCACGGGCGCGCGTTCCGCGGCTGTCCGCCAGATTATCAGCGTTGGGCTACATCACACGGCAGGCATTCAGTCATCGCCGTGTCTGAGCGCCGCATCGACATCGAATCCGTCTTCCAGCACGAATCGTCTCAGCAAAGCTCGTACTTTACGGTTCACCTTGGGCTGGGGTATGGGCTTGTGCCATAGTTGCTCAAGCACGGACTTCGCACGCTTTTTGTCAATGGACGCATACAGGGCATCGAGTCGGCCGAATTCACCGATATTCGCCTCATTGATGAGCTTTCCCGTGAATTCCTCCAGCAGGGATCGCTCCACACCGAAGTATTCCACGAGTTTGTCGGTCTGCTCATCCTTCTCGCGCCGCGCATACTTGGTGATGTAGTCACGCAGGGTCATGTCGTCCTCCACGTCCATGTCCCCTCGCTCCACATCGTGCAGGAACAGTTCCGCCAGCCGTTGTTCGTCGGCGGACAATGTGGCGAACGAACGATGTAGTTGAGCGGACGCGGCCTGCAACTCGGGACTGTTCTCGCGTAGCGCCTTGAGCCACTTGGTGAAGTTGGCGTTCATGTAGTCCGTGTCGATGAGCCCGGTATCGATTGCTGTCAGATATCCGTCCAACTCATACGGCGCCTCCGGCGTGTCATCCTCTCCCTGACTGCCGCCCGGTTCGTCTCCCTTGAACAACTCCTTGTACCGTTGCGCCAGAATCAGGTAGGTGCGTTCGTCCAGTTCCGGCCGCACATCCACCTGCGCACCGTTCTCGTCGGTAAACATGAACGATTCGCGTTCCCATGTGAATCCCTGCACCTTCGCCGCTTCAAGGAAACGATTAAGCTCCACGAACTCCTTGGCGAACTTGCGTCTGTCCTCCACCAACTCGGGCAGTCGCCGCAGATCACCCTGCCCCGCCGACGAGAACACGTTCAGGATTTCCTTGTACCTCGAATCCATGGACGCCACGTTCTGCGGCAGCTTCTGCACGAACAGCTCGAGCGGTCGGTCACCGGAATACAACTTCAGAGCACGTTCGATATTGTTTCGCATGGTGTGCGGCTTGCGGTAGTACCGGATGACGCCGAACGGCTTGTCCGGGCCGAACAGTCGGTTGGTGCGGCTGAACGCCTGGATGATGCTCTCGTATTCGATCACCTTGTCCAGATACAACGTGTTCACCCATTTCGAGTCGAATCCGGTGAGCATCTGGTCGACCACGATGAGCAGGTCGAGCCGCTGTTCACGGTTCGCATCGATGGCACCATAAGGCACCTTGTGCGAAAGACGCGCCGAAATATCCTTCTTCATGGCAGGCCAGTCAACGATGCCGAAGTCCTTGCCGTACGCCGCGTTGTAGTCGTTCATGATTTCAGCGAGTGCATCACCTTTCACAGTGGCACCATCGCTGTTGTCCACGTTCGGATCGAACAATGCGGTCACACGCAATTCCGGCGCCCTCTCTTTGAACAGGCGATAATAGCTGATCGCTTCCGGAATGGAGCTGGTGGCGAGCATGGCGTGGAACTTGTTGGCGTGGCTGAGCACGGGGAACTGCCTGAGAATGTCCGCAACGACCATGTCCTCGTGTTCGCTACCGATGCCGTACTGGTCCCGACCGAGGAAGTCCTCGATAGCGGCGATGCGCTCGCCGGTCTCGGAAACAGTGGAGCCCATCGGCACTTCGGCCTTGTCCATGTAATGCTCATACACTTTGGCTTTGGCCGGGTCTGCGAGCGCGGAGGCCACGTCGACGGCTTTCGCCTTGTCCAGAGCCACACGAAGTCGCACATCATCATCCCGATAGGTGGTGACCATGGTCGGGTCGAAGCCGAGCACATTGTGGTCGCGAATACCGTCTGCGATGAGGTAGCGATGCAGTTCATCGCCGAAGATCATTGCCGTGGTGGAGTTCTTCTTCTGATTCTCATTCAGAATCGGCGTACCGGTGAATCCGAAGAACAGTGCGTTGGGGAAAGCTCGGCGGATGTCTTGCAGCATGTCACCGAAGGTGGATCGGTGGCATTCGTCCACGATGAAGACGATGCGTTTGGCCGCCATCCTGTCCAGTTCAGCTTGGGTGACGCCGGTTTCGCCGAGTTTGATGTTGCTCATCTTCTGGATGGAGGTGACAATGAGGGTATCCGATGGGTCGGTGCTTTCAAGTCGGGTACGCAATACGCCGGTGTTCTCGGTGCCTTGCACGTCGTCCTCGTTGTCGGCGAAGCTGCGGTATTCCTTCAGGGATTGCGTGCCGAGTTCGATGCGGTCCATGAGGAACACCACTTTGTCCGCACGCTGGGAGTCGGCGATGAGCTGCGCGGATTTGAAGCTTGTCATGGTCTTGCCTGAACCGGTGGTGTGCCATACGTAACCGCCGGGACGGCCAGGCATGGCGGGACGTTGCTCCCAGTCGGTTTTTCGCACGACGTCGGAGATGGCGTTCGCCGCAATGTACTGGTAGCTGCGCAACACTTTGAGGCACCCGTCCGCGGAGTCGGCGATGGTGTAGAAGCCGATGAGCTGATGTGCCATGGGGATGGACAGAAGTCCGGCAGTGCCTGACGTTCCACCGATGAACAGTTTCCATTCATCCTTGCCGGGCTTTTGCCCTCCGCAGATGGGTTCGTTGTTGAAGTCCGCCCAGTGGAAGTAGTAGCTCGGGTTGAATTTGTCCACGCCGGGATTGGCGAAATACACGGCATCGTCCGGATTCATGGCCACGAAGATCTGTACGAGGCGGAACAGTCCGGTGAAGACTCCTTCGTGCGCATATTTCTCGATTTGATTGGTCGCCTGACTCACCGGTATGCCGCTGCGTTTCAGTTCGATATGGATAACCGGCATGCCGTTGATGAGCAGGCATAGGTCGCCACGGCGGGAGTTGGCCATCTTGTTCTTGGCTGGGTAGACCGGTTGTCGGGCGATCTGATAGACGCTGTGACCGCTGGCGATCTCGTTGCGGTCGTAGATCTTCAGACTGATTTCCTTGCCGAAGTGGGCTTTGTCTTCTCTGTTGTCTCGTGTGACGGACACGGTTTTGCCGTTGATGAACGAGTTCAGTGCCAAGGGGGTGCGCAACGTTTCGATTTGTTCGATAATCTGCGTCATCTCGCCGTCAGTCAATGGCTGGTCGTTGAGACAGTCCTTGCCCGCATTGCGCCGGTTGAGGATGCCCTTCCAGTTCTCGATGAGTTCCTTCTCGGTGGGGTATGTGAGCACACCATCCGTCCAGCCATGCTGCTGAAGCACCGAGATGACGCTCTCCTCGAAGTCCGATTCCTTGTCAAATATCATGGTCGTCTCCTGTTGTTCACCTTCTACGCATCAGTGCGCAGATGACCGACGCTCAGCGATTCGCCATTGATGGGCGTTGCCGGATCACACGGCACAGCGATTCGTCGAAACATCGCCTCAAGCGCCGCATAGTCCTGATGCTCCGCCGCAAGCCGACTCGCTTCGTCGTTTTCCTCGCCGCTGACGAGACGCCAGTCGAGATCGTATCCGGCGTCATGGCACAGCAGCGTCCAGAACAATCGCTGCACCCGCCCGTTGCCTTCACGGAACGGATGCACGAAATTGTAATTGTCATAGTGGTAGGCCAACCGTTGCGCGAATCGCTCCGGGGCAAGTCCCGTCAGCATACCGTCTTTCCTCAGTTCGCCCTGCGCCCAGCCGATGCCCATGACGATATTCGTGGACGGCAGGAAGAACTCGGCTCCCTCGACGTTCTTGCGAATCTCCACTGTGCGGATTTCACCGGCCCACGCATAGATGTCCTGGAAGAGCGTGCGATGCAGCATGCGGAAATCGTCCAGCGATCCGCTCATGCGGGGAATAGGCCGGGTGAAGAACTCGTTCATCCGCAATGCGACGAACTCGCCTTCCGCGTTCTGCAGCTCGTCATAGGTCGCTGCGCCGATGAGGTTACGCAGCACACCGCTTGCAGGATCGAGATACGGGTCAACGAATCGGTCAGGCATGAGCGGCCTTGGATTCAGGTTTATCGGTCTTCCAGCGGCGTTTGGTTCTGGTCATGAGTTCCTCGATGGTGAGGTCGCCCTTCACGTACTGTTCGGCATCACTGCGGAACTCGGCGGAAACATATGCGCCTTCCATTTCGCCAGAATGAATGGCCTCTTCCATGATGCGTTTGCGATCCATGATTCCTCCGATCCTCAGACGAACATCTGTTCCAGCAGTGATTTCTTGATGTTGTGCAGTAATTCCAACTTACGCTGATGAAGGGTGATGAGGGAATCGAGCCGGGAGAAGAAGGTGCCGATGCGCTGCTGCTCAGAGAAATCTGGACTTGGAACAGATAGTTCCATTACCCGGTTCTTGGAAATGTTAAATCGAGATATTCCCTGAGCCAACAACGTTATCTTGCTTCTGACTACTGACGATCTGAGCATATACGCCAGATAATCCGAATCAAACACCCCATCTTGGCGATATCCAAAACAGAAACTATTCAGATACACATTTGGCCTGTCAACAGGCCAAACAGAGGACATCCCAACTTCCTCAGGAGTTTCCGATGATACCGTAAACAGGACATCTCCCTGCCTGACTTCATTTTGACGGGAATCAATTTCCACCGCTTCCAAACGACGCGCATCAGCAATCGGATTGTCAAAAACATTCGTATATGGCACAAACCGAGCTTCACCATGACCAAAATCCGATTTACCTTTTCCTGATAAACCGGAATAAGTCGTGCCGCAATCCCCCAACTTACGCTGTTCCCAAGGGTCAGTAAAACCAGCAAAACGAATCTTCGGAACGGACTCGCCTTCCTGTGGGAACATCTGTTCGAGCATTGACTTCTTGAGCACGACGAGCTTGTCATACTTACGCTGATGAAGGGTGATGAGGGAATCGAGCCGGGAGAAGAAGGTGCCGATGCGCTGCTGCTCAGAGAAATCTGGACTTGGAACAGATAGTTCCATTACCCGGTTCTTGGAAATGTTAAATCGAGATATTCCCTGAGCCAACAACGTTATCTTGCTTCTGACTACTGACGATCTGAGCATATACGCCAGATAATCCGAATCAAACACCCCATCTTGGCGATATCCAAAACAGAAACTATTCAGATACACATTTGGCCTGTCAACAGGCCAAACAGAGGACATCCCAACTTCCTCAGGAGTTTCCGATGATACCGTAAACAGGACATCTCCCTGCCTGACTTCATTTTGACGGGAATCAATTTCCACCGCTTCCAAACGACGCGCATCAGCAATCGGATTGTCAAAAACATTCGTATATGGCACAAACCGAGCTTCACCATGACCAAAATCCGATTTACCTTTTCCTGATAAACCGGAATAAGTCGTGCCGCAATCCCCCAACTTACGCTGTTCCCAAGGGTCAGTAAAACCGGCAAAACGAATCGAAGGAATGTTCGATTTTTCGCTCATCATTCACCTCCCAGCAGGGTCTTGAGCTCGGCGATGCCGGCCATATCGAACTCATCTCCAACCAATTGGTCGAGCATCGAACTCAGCTCATCCTCGGTGGCTTTGATCTGCCCGCACACATCGGCATAGGTGGTCGCGTACTTCTTGTCCAAGGCCGTAACCATGGCCACCAAGTCGTCCAGAACGGCAGTCGACAGCTCCTCAAGCTTGCTCTGCAACGGGTCGATCCACTTGGCGGCCAGCAAATCGGAGACCTCCTCATCACTCAGGCCTTCAATCACCGTCGCCGTCTTGTCTTCCAACGCAGCGCGCATCTCCTTGATGGCTTTCTTGACCTTCTTTTCCTCGTCAAGCAGACGATTCGCAGCCACCAGCGTACGGTCAAAGTCGGTTTCAGCATGCTTGCCGATTGCCTTCACCGCCTTCTTGAGTTCCGTCGCGACGAAGGCGTCGCCGTCTTCATTAATCGCATCGGAACTCTTATCATCCTCGTCAATGCCTTCGAGCAACTCAGTCAGCGCCTGGTCGGTCTCTCCCAGACGATGCTCCTGCGCGGCAATATCCGACAGATCGGCGGACAACAGCCGTTCCTGTACCAAGTCAAACGGCAGAATATGGCCCTTCCGTCCTTCCTGCACTTCGACATCCTTGCCGCCCTTCTTCTTGGCCACCATATTGGCGTCAACCTTACGCGCGGCCTCGGTACCCTCGCTCTGAAGGATTTCCAAGTCGCCGGAGATGGTCTTCCAACTGTCATCGAGCACCTGGTAGGCGGCGTAGGCATCCACCAACGGCACGTCATGCAGACGGCGGAACAAATCATCGGCGAGGTCCTCGGCCTTGGTATCAGCGTTGACGTGTTCGCACTCCTCTACCAGACCAGCACTCAGGAATTGCCGATAATCGGCGAATGTCTGACGATAGCGCGCCAAGTACTCCCGGACCTCGGCGTTATTGAATACGATATCCTTCACGGAACCGTCGACGACCCGGGCATTATGATCGTTCTGCATGGCGAACAGCTGCGTCTTCAGACTGGGGAACACATTCCAGAAGCGCTGCAATGCGTCGATTTCATGCATCGGCACACCACCGAACATGGTGGCGTAGATATCCCAGTTTTCGGCCGGTTCGGATGAATCCACATACCGTGGGATGTTGAGGTTGTAATCGTTGGCACGAATCTCATCGATGCTCACCAATCGGCTGAACTTGTCAACGTTCTTGACTCCGGTCACCGCGTCGACGATGCGGCGTATATCACATGCGCGCAGCTTGTTGTTCTTGCCGTCCTTGGTGAAATGCTTCGATGCATCCACGATGAGCACATGGTCATCGTCACGATGCTTGCGCAGCACCATCACAATAGTGGGAATGCCGGTGCCGAAGAAGATGTTCGCCGGCAGTCCGATGATGGCCTGAATATGGTGGTGCTCCACGAGATTCCTGCGGATTGCACCTTCCTCACCGCCGCGGAACAGCACGCCGTGAGGCAGGACGATGGTCATGATGCCGTCGTCACGCAGATGGTACAAGTCGTGCAGCAGGAAGGCATAATCGGCCTTGGATTTGGGCGCGATGCCGTACTCGAAACGCAGGTCGCTCCCCTGCTCCGGCGGCTCCCAATTCTGCGAATACGGCGGATTCGAGACCACGGAATCCACGAACAGCGGGTCGTAGGTCTCATCCTTGTTCTCGTCGGTGTCGAACCACGGCCAGTCGTCTTTGAGCGTATCGCCGTTGCGGGCCACGATGTTGTCCGGCAGAATCCCACGCATTACAAGGTTCATACGCGTGAGATTGTAGGTGTTTTCCTTGAGCTCCTGCGCATAGTACTTGATATCGTTCGGATCGCCGTTGCGCCGGGCAACCGCCTGGCCGATGTGAATGAGCAGCGAACCGGAACCCGATGTGGGATCATAGATGGTGATCTCCTTGCGATTCCGCAGATGCCATGCCACGATCTCGCTCATCAGCTGCGAGACCTCGCCCGGCGTGTAGAACTCACCAGCCTTCTTGCCCGCGTTGGATGCGAAATTGCTAATCAGGTATTCGTAGATGAAGCCGAGCGTATCGTAATCCTGACGGCTGTTCATCGGAATGTCCTTGATGAGGTAGATCAGGTCACGTGCAGCCTTGGAACGGCTACGCTCATCGGTGCCGAGCTTGGATAGTCCAGTCTGGAGCGTGTCGAAGATGCCGGCGAATACACGCTTGTGCGGCGGATTGATGTTGCGCTCAAACGCGGAAAGCGCGGTACGCACGTCGGCAATCTCGAAGTCCGAACCCTTGGCAATCCAAGTGGAGAAGAGGTTGTCGTAGGCGATGAAATAACCGCACATGTCGCGCACGTCCTGCACCGTCTCGGCGTCTTCTTCGACGAGCGACGGCAGATCCTCTTCGGTCCAATCATCCGCATACAGACGGTTCACCAGCGTCTCGGAAAGGAACTTGTAGAAGATGAAGCCGAGAATGTAGTCCTTGTATTCGTTCGCTTCGATCTTCGAGCGCATCCGGTTCGCGGACTCCCAGATCTTCGAGGCGAGCTGCTGCTTATTCATGCCACTCCTTGTGAAATCGTTTGATGAAGCCGTGCTACTCTTCATCGGTGTATTCGTTGAAAACGTCGCTATCAACGGACTTGACCTCGTAGATTCGACGAGTGCTGACACCAAAGCCATGTTCAATCATCAGCTGAGCGAGCTTGTGGCCGTCAACAAGGATGATGTGCTGCTGTTTGGCATACTCAACCGCCTGCGAGGTAAACCGTCCCGTGGTGACGAATAGGCCCTTGCCTCCTTGACCTTGGCCGGCTATGGCCCCGACAAACGCCTGGATATCCGGACGACTTACGGCATGGTCTTCGGAATAACGCTTGGCCTGTACATAGATTAGATCGAATCCAAGCTTGTCCTCCTTGATGATGCCGTCGATGCCCTCGTCACCGGTGATAGGCGTCATTTGACTCGCGGATTCGAATGCGCCATATCCCATCTTCGCCATCAGGTCGAGCACGAACCTTTCGAAAGCCAACGGAGACAACTTGAGCACTTCGACAAGCAGATCATCAGCAAGACGCTTGTTGATTGAGACGAACGCCCGGTCAAGCGCCTCATCAGGGGTCTCCTCGATGGTCTCATCACCCGACACCGCCGTCAGTTCTGGACTCTGCGAGTAAGCCGATCCGTCTGAGTCGTTTCTTTTGAATTCCAAGAAGGATCCATACCGTTCCAAAAACCCGTTGTCGATGTGTTCGCCGGACGCAAGAGCCTTCTCGCCTTCGGGCGTTATACGATAGGCTCCGCGTTTGGGACTTTCCATAAGCCCCGCCTTCTTGAGATATGTCCTCGCCCATCCGATGCGGTTATCGAGCACACGGGCCCTACCGCTGGGAAGCAGCTGACGACGCTCCTCCTCGGTCACGCCAAATTCGTCGGCAAGCGTGCCAAGCATCTCTTTGGACGTATGAATCCCGCCATCGTCAAGGAAGCGAAGCACTGGGCCAAAGAACTCGTCGTATCTGGGAATGGTCATCATCACTTCCGTTTCCGTCATAGCTGTCTAGCCATGATACGGCAAACGCGGGGAAACGCCCACCCGCTTGGGAACAGCGTAAGTTCTCTGATGAGTTTGTTTTCTTGAGAAATAACACGTTGTCACGCGCGGAACTAAGTGATGAGGAAGGTTCCGTTTATGATGTGCATTACGGTGACGTGCTGGTCAAGTACGGACCAATGCTCGACCTTGAAGATAGGGACTTGCCTCGAATCGCCGATGACTCCGTAGTTGAAAAACTGACGTGTGACAGACTCCAAGACGGTGATATCGTCATTGCCGACACAGCCGAAGACTTTACGGCAGGTAAATGTGTGGAACTGCGGAATGTGGACAATAGTCAGGTTTTCGCGGGTCTGCACACGATGCCGTGCCGGCCTGTGGATTATTACGCTTTCGGTTTTCTGGGTCAGTATTTCAATGCTCCGGCTTTTCATGATCAGCTTATTCCTCTGATGCAGGGCATAAAGGTTATCTCACTGTCGAAGGCAGTGATAAGCGGCGCAAAATTAGTAGTACCTTCGTTCGCCGAGCAGCAGCGCATCGGCACCTTCTTCTCCCGTCTTGATTCCCTCATCACCCTTCATCAGCGTAAGCACATGCGATTCGTCTTCGTTCGGATTCAGATGAGGGTGGATAAGGCGCGCATCACGATGTCGACGTCCTTGTTCTCCAGTTCGCGAATGACATGCAGATACGTGTCCTGCGTGGTATTCATGCTTGCGTGCCCAAGTCTCTTGGAAACGCTGGCGATGGATACACCGGCGAAAAGAAGCAACGACGCGTGTGTGTGTCGTAGTCCATGAATCGAGATCACAGGCACTTCGACTCGAGCGCAATGCCTCGCCAAAACGTTGTTTGCGGTTGAGTTGTACACCTTTCCGTTCACGAAGATGGGATCATTCTCAGGCAGATCCTTCAGCAATGCCGATAATTGCATGATGAGCTGCCAGTCAAGTTGCACCTTGCGGACAGAGGAGGCATTCTTCGTCGGCACGAATCCGCCACCGTTCTTGTAATCCCACGTCTTGCTGACCGAAAGCGTCTGATGGACGAAATCGAAGTCGGCAGGTGTGAGCCCCAATGCCTCGGAAAACCGCAGTCCCGTCTTGGCAATGAGCAGTATCAGCCAGTCCCAGCTCGGCGATGGCCCTAATTCAAGATCAGCAAGCATCGCATGAAGCTCGAACTGGTTAAGATACTTCGTCTTCTTGTCCCGTGGTTGCCGGCCTTTGATGATGGCTTTGCGTGTCGGGTCACGCGGAATAAGACCCTCGTCCACCGCGTCGAGAATGGCCCCCTTGAGCTGGTGATGGAAGTCCATCGTCGTCTGTCTCTCATGGTGCTCCGCATACCTGTTGATCAGTTTCTGATAGCTCACACGATTCATGTCGGCGAGTCTAAGATCAGGAACAAGCTTGCCGAGCCACGCTTGCGTGAGCTTGTACTTCTTCATCGTCACCTCACGGATTGCGCCTTCCTTGTAGACGCTGACCCATTGTGAGTAATAGTCGAGGAACAGCGTATCGCCGTTCGTGATGCTTCCGGTCATATGGTTCTCTTTCGGGTTGAATGCGCTTACGCCGATTCCGGATGTCATGCAACAGCCAACCAAGCGGAAGAGACGCCGACACGGAAGCCACCGATCATGAACCGGCAAACAATCGGCTATACCTTATTCTTCAAGAGAATCTCCTCGAAAATCGATTATGATCGATTTTCGATAAGACACGAGCACCGACCCTCCGGGGGGATGGGAGTGGACGTCAAGCGTCACGTCGCCGCTCAGATCAGGCCGAGTTCGCGGAAGGCGTTGGCGATGCCGTCGTCGTGGATGTCGGTGGTCTGCATGTCGCACCATCGTTCGATGCCGTGCACGGCGTTGCCCATGGCGACGGACGTGCCCGCGGCCTTGAGCATGGCCGTGTCATTGTCGGAGTCGCCGACCGCGATCGTGTCGGCGATGTCCGCGCCGAGCCGTTCCGCCACCTCGCGCACCGCGGTGCCCTTGTCGACTCCGTTGATGAGCAGTTCGCCGTTGTTCGGCGAGATCTTGTCATACGAGCCGTGCACGAGCGTGAACCACGGCGAAAGGTCGCGCCGCGTCTCCTCGAACGTGACATCCGGGTCCGGGCCGGTGAAGTACGAACCCTTGGACACGCGAATCACGGACCCGAGCGTAGAGCCCTCCGGCACCTCCACCTCGTCGATGCGATGCCAGAAACGCGCGAACTCGCCGCGGTCGAACGCCTTGCCCTTCGACTTGAGATGACGCGCGTAGCCCTCCGAGATGTACATGCCGTCCGCACCCTGCCACTGGTACGCCTCGATGCCGTGCGCCTTGAAGTACGCGTCGGCGGCGTCGACCGCCTCGGGACTCACGAACCGCTGGAACAGGATCTCGTCACCCAGATTCGCCTGCGCGCCGGCCACGGAGACCACGCCGTCGAAGCCCAGATCGAGGATGCTCCTCTCGATCTTCGGCAGGGAGCGTCCGGTGCAGATGAACAGCAGATGCCCGTTCTCCTGAGCCTTGCGGCACGCCTCCTTCGCCGATTCGGGCACGACATGCCTCTCGTCCGCCAACGTGCCGTCGATGTCGAGGAACACCAGCTTCCTCACGCCCTTCGCCCCCATACCATCTCTCCTTCCACGCCGTTGCGCCGGTTCCACCGGTTGCGCCGAACCGCCACCATCATACGTGGCGGGGGTGCCGACGCCCCCGAAATCCGCCGATGCCCCACAGCAGCACAACGCATAGCTTCTTAGCATTCTCCGTATATTGTACAACATCTCTTATATGAGATATACGATAATGTAAGATATGCGATATACGATATACGCAATAGCCATCGGAAGGAACCGGAGAGAAGAGCATCATGACGCAGCTCATCGAGGGACCGCAAATCGAATTCAAACGAGATTGGACGGATGGAGCCAAACGATCCGCCGTGGCCTTCGCCAACACCAGCGGCGGCATCATATACCTTGGAGTCGAGGACGACGGCACGGTAAGAGGATTGGCCGACATCGACGAAACGCAACGAAGAGCCACCCAGGCGATATCGGACGGCATTCGACCGGATCTGATGAGTTTCGCATCCGTGGAACCTGAAACCATGCAAGGCATGACGGTCGTCGCCGTGCACATCCAGCGAGGAACGAACAGACCATACTATCTGGCCGACAAAGGAATCCGACCGGCAGGCGTGTACATCCGATCCGGCGCGGCGTCGATCCCCGCCTCCGAAGCGGCGATAGTGGACATGATCAGACAGACCGCCGGAGACTCGTTCGAAGACGCCGTCTGCCTCGATCAACGACTGACCTTCACCGCCGCGGAAGCCACATTCGCCGAAGCCGGAATGACGTTCACCCAAGCATCCCGCCGCACCCTTGGTCTCATCAGCCCGGACGGCGTCTATACCAATCTCGCATGGCTGCTATCCGATCAATGCACGGCATCGATCAAAGCCGCCGTGTTCGCGGACGACGATAAGGAGACATTCCTCAACCGACAGGAATTCAACGGATCATTGCTCACCCAATTCAATCAGGTCAACGAATTCATCGCCCGGCACAATCCCGTCCGCTCCTCGACCGGCACTAATCTGCGACGCATTGACGATTATGGATACTCGCCACTCGTCCTGCGTGAAGCCCTGCTCAACCTCATCGTTCACCGTGACTACGGATTGTCCGGTCCGGCACTCATCAGCATCTTCGACGATCACATGGAGTTCCTTAACCTCGGTGGACTGCCCGCCACTTTCACCCGCGAGGACATGTTCAACGGAATATCCTCCCAACGCAATCCGAAACTCGCCAACGTGTTCTACCGGTTGCGCCTCGTGGAAGCATACGGAACAGGTATTCGCCGAATCCTCGGAGACTATCGAGAAGAACAACGACAGCCACGATTCGACATCACCGACCATGCGTTCCGACTCAACCTGCCGAAACATGAAGTGAAGATGACGAATTCCCCCGACAATGCTGGACCGGCATTGGATACCGCCGCATCACGCATTCGTCAGACGGACCTGTCGCCGGCCGAACGGCGACGGCAAACCATCCTCGACCATGTCTCCCAACATGGCTCAATCAGCCGCAAGGAGGCACAAGCCCTCACAGGAGCGTCACAGGCATCGGTCTTCAACGACATCAGAGATCTCGTCCGACAGAATCAACTCATCCGCATCGGGAGCGGCCCCGCCACGCGATATCGATCCCCCATCACGGACGCACACTAGGCAGTCGCCGACGCACGCGAAAGCGTCACGGCACGCGTTCCGCCTCACGCCTCGGCGAGCCGCGTCGTGGCGGCGGCGACCGGCGCGGGACGGGCGCGCCGGATGCGGCCGACCGCCAGCCCGAGCGAGACGAGCGCCACGGCGTACAGCGCGACGATGCCGGTGGCGACCGCCCAGCCCGCCACGTCCACGCCACCGGACGCCGCCGTGCCGGCGCCGAGCGCGTCGTCGATCGCCGTGCAGTACCACCAGCCGGGCAGCATCCGCCCGACCGCGAGCATCGGCTCGGGCATCATGTCGAGCGGCAGGGCGATGCCGGAGGTGAACAGGAGCAGCAGGCCGACCACGTTGGCGAAGCCGTTGGCCATCGTGTCGCCGACGCCGGCTTCGCCGAGCAGGAAGCCGCAGGCCACGGTCATCAATGCGTATACGCAGGCCGAGGCGACGGTCATCGCCACGCCGGACGCGGGAAGGTCCGTCGGATCATGGCCGCCCGCGAGCATGAGGGCGACGGACGCGAGCAGGTATACGGCGACCACGGCCAACGCGAACGCGCACAGCGTGGCCATACGCTGCAGGCCCATCGTCGAGGAACGCTGCGGGGAGGCGAACAGGCGACGCCGCGTCTCCCCCGCGTTGAACACGCCGGACACGAGCGCCGTGCACACGGTCATGGCGAGGAACAGCGGGTAGAGCGCCGACTTGATCGTGGAGCCGAATCCCGCCACGGTCCGGTCCGCGGCGGATGCGGCTGCGTCGGCGTGGGCCGACCCCGCCTCGGCATCGGCGCGATCGACGGCGATCGCATGGTTCGCGTCCTTGTCGCGCGCGACCGTCTTCACCCGTCGCGTCGCGGCGGTCAGATCGTCGAGCGAGGGACGGGCCGTCGCGCTCGTGCCGCCGGCCTCGGACGAGACGCCCGCGACAACACCCGCGACGCCCGTGACGTTCGCGCCGATCAATTCCGTGCGCGTCATGGACAGGAATCCGCCGACGGCCATCGACGCCATCGACCCCGCGCCGGACGTGTAGCTGGTGACGGTGTCGACGGCAGGCACCTCACCTCCCGAAGCGGCGGAGTCGAGCAGCTCGTCCGCGTACCCGTCCGGCACGATCACGATGAGATCGACCCAGTTCGAGGCGACCGCCTGCTGCAGCCTCTGGGAGTCGTCGGCGAGATCGACCATCTCGTTGTCGGCGGCGAGATACGCGCGCAGCGAGGAGGCGACGCCTCCACGGTCGGAGTCCCGGTCGACGACGGCGACCTTCGCACTGCCCGGATCGTAGACGTCGACGGTGCCGCCGCCGTCGCCGCCAAGCAACGACGACCCGTTGATGGCGAGCATCATGACGCCGATCAGCACCAGGTAGATGATGATGTACAGCTTGTGTGCGGCGAGCACGCGCAGCGTGGCCTTACAGGTGTTCATAGCGTTGCTCCTTGAGCATGACGACGCCGACGGCGAGGAACACGGCGCTCATCGCGATGAGCACGCCGCAGGTTCCAAGGAACGGACGGTAGTCGTCGTAGTAGAGGATGTCGTAGAACAGGTTCGTCACCTGCTGCGCCGGATTGATGAGCGCGAGGACGGGCGCATGCCGCGTGATCCAGTCGCTCAGTTCCATCGCGAACTGGCCGTACAGGCCGGAGAACAGGGACAGGGAGCATGGGATCGCGCTCGTCAGGCCGATCTTCACGCCGTGGCTCAACCCCGGAATCGCGCCGATCATCGTGCCGAACGCGCACGCCATGAACGAGGCCACGGCGACGGCCGCCACGGCCGCCGGCTCACGCCCGCCCAACGGCACGTCGCACACGTAGCGAATGTAGGCGAGCGCGATGGTCAGGCTTACGCCGGAGCACAGCCAGCTGGCGAGGAATCCGCCCATGAGCTGGCGGACGCGACCGAGCGGCGCCACCGTGCGGCGGATGCCCAACGCGGACAGGTTCGCCTGCGCGGTCGTGACCGCGGAGATCGAGTAGCCCATCGCCATGAGGCAGGTCATGCCGAGCAGCGCGTAGAAGTATCGCGCCGTCACGTCCGGCGTGAAGTTCGTGAGTCTGGTCTCGCGCGTCGTGTCCGTCACGTTGCCGATGGCCTCCCAGAACGCGCGGCTCTGCATCGCCTCCGGATGCCGTGCGAGCAGGTCGCGCGCGGAGGCGTCGGTCCGGTTGTACAGGTCGATCGCACTGTCGAGCGCGGCGGCCGTGATCGCGCCGTTCGAGTCGGACGCCATGGTGCCGCTCATCGCCTCGACGGCCTTCGATGCGAGCGTCATGCGGATGAACCCGTCGTCGTCGACGCGCAGATACCCTTTCGCGGAACCGTCGGCGAGCTTGTCGCGCGCCTCGCCGACCGATTCGACGGCGAGCGCGTCCACCAGTTTCGTGACGGTGACGTCGCCGCCGGAGATGGCGACGTCACCGGGAATCGTCGCGGCATCGGAGACCGTCTCGTCACCGGTGCCGCCGCTCTTCTGTGACGTGACGGTTTTCCCGGACAGTCCGTCGACGAACATCGTCGCGCCGGGCGCCTTCGTCCAGTTCTCATCCTCGACCACCGCCATCGGCATGGCCTGAAGCTCATAACCTTTCGCCAGATCGCCGAGCATGCCGTTGAACAACGTGGCGAGCGCGATGGGGAAGACGATGAGCCAGAACAGCGCCTGCCGATCGCGCAGGTTCGTCTTGAGCGTCATCACGAATGTGGTCCACATGGTTGCCTCCTTTCATGGGGCTCACGGCGTTCCGCGGCGCACGCGGAACGCGCGGGCGTCAGTCGCGCAGCGCCTTGCCGGTCAGTTCGAGGAACACGTCGTTCAGGGTGGGCGGACGGCTGGCGAGATGGCCGACGTTCACGCCGGCGGCGCGCAGCACGCCGAGCAGGTCGATGAGGTTGTGCTCGCCACGGCGGCATCGCACGTCGAGCTCCCGGCCGTCGTACTCCGCTTCGATGACGAAGGCGAGCGCCCGTATGTCCGCGAGCGTCCCGTCGGTCAGGTCGAGCGTCTCGACGGTGATGCGTTCGCCCGTGTCGATCATCGATTTGAGTTCGTCGGCGGTGCCGAGCGCCAGGTGTCTGCCGTGGTCCATGATGAGGATGCGGTCGCAGATCATCTCGACCTCCTCCATGTAATGGCTGGTGTACACGACGGTCGCGCCCGCCGCGTTGAGCCGTTCGATGCCTTCGAGGATCGCGTTGCGGCTCTGCGGGTCGACGGCCACGGTCGGCTCGTCGAAGAAGATCAGATCGGGCTTGTGCGCGACGCCGCAGGCGATGTTGAGGCGTCGCAGCAGGCCACCGGAGAGTTTGCCCGGGCGGAACCGGCGGAATTCGCCGAGCCCCGCGAATTCGATCGCCTCCTCGACGAGCGGGGCGCGGTCGGTTTTCTTCGGCACATACAGCGAACAGAAGTAGTCGATGTTCTCCTCGACGGTCAGCTCGTTGAACACGGCGGCGTTCTGCGGCACGAGGCCGATGCGCCGTTTGAGCGCGTAGCTGGTCGGGGTCATCGGCTCTCCGAACACGCGGATCGTGCCCGAATCGTAGGCGAGCAACGCGAGGATGCAGTTGATGGCCGTGGTCTTGCCGGAGCCGTTGGGGCCGAGCAGACCGAAGATCTCGCCGCGGCGGATGTCGAGGTCGAAGTGGTCGAGCGCCACCATGTCGCCGTAGCGTTTGACGAGCTTGGAGACGCCGATGGCGGGTGCGCCTGGATTCTGGGCCGCCATCGTGGGTGCCGCCATCGTGGGTGCCGCCGTCGTGGGTGTCGTGTGGTCGTGCGCCATGTCCGCTCCCTTCCTTGGCTTTGCGTATCTCCATCGTCCCATCCGTCCGTGCGGCGCGCCACCGGCGAATGTCACCGGTCGCGGATGTGACGATGACATTCGTCACCGATGCCACGAGCGACACGAACGCCGCGAGCCCTAGGGACCACGAACGTCACGAACGACACGAACGCGACAGGCGCCGACGTTCGCGACATGCGCCTTCACGGCGGGTAGTCTGGAAGCGGGCGTCCGGGGTGAGTGACGTCGGGATGCCGAACAGTCGCGAAGAATCGCGGACGAAGGATTGCGGGGGTGCCATGCGGACGATGATCGGAAAGGGCGTGTTGCTCGTCTCATGCCTCGCGCTCGCCTCGCTCTCGCACGCTCCGGCGGATGCGATGCTGGTCGCGGCGATGCTGATGGCGGTGATCGTCTCCGGTCTCGCCGGATGGCTGTCCGCGAGCCGTCTCGCGTTCCTGCCGACGACCATGTTCGTCCTGCTTGCCGTATTCTCTCACGATTGTCGCCTGTTCCTGCCGCTCGTCGCGTTCGACATGGCGCGGGCGCCGTTGCCGGATGACGGGACCGATGCGGTATGGCGCGGTGCCGTCATGCATGCGACGCGCCTCGACCGGCTGTTTCTCGCGATGGCGCGTTGGCTGTGGTTGGCGCCGCTGATTCCAGTGGCGGTCGAGGCTCGTTCGGGAGGCGGCATCGCGTCGGCCGTGCTGACGGTGTCGATGACGTGCGCCGGTTTCCTGATGGGCGCGGATTCGCGGGACGTCACCGTGCTGCGCGGATTGCTGCGCGGCACCGAGGACCGGCTTCGCGAGTCGTCGCGTTCGGCGCGGCTGCGGATGGCGGACGTGGACGAGGAACGCGCGCAGTCGGTGCGCATGGCCACGCTCGGCGAACGCACGCGCATCGCCCGTGACATCCACGACAACGTCGGTCATCTGCTGACACGTGCGATTATGCAGGCGCAGGCCGGCAATGCGGTGTCCGAGGCTGTCGGGGACGACGCCGCAGCCCGCGGTTTCGCTGCGTTGGGCGAGACGTTGGACGGCGCGATGACGATGGTGCGCCGGTCCGTGCATGATCTGGAGGATGACGGCACCGATTTCGTCGCGCAGATCGAGGATGCGGCGCATTCCTTCGACTCCCCCACCGGGAGTAAGGCGGGGCTCGTGGTGCGTTTGGAGAACGACGTCACGTCGGCTCCCGCGCCGGTCTCGCGGTGTCTGGCCACGGTGATCCGCGAATCGTTGGCCAATGTCGCGCACCACAGCGAGGCGCACGAGGCGCGGGTGACGCTGCGTGACTTCCCCGCGTTCTGGCAGTTGGCCGTGACCGATCCGGGTCCCGCCACCGCAACCGGCAATACGTCGTCGAATTCCACATCGACGATCTCGCCATCGACCTCGGCCGCATCCCGTGCCACGGCCGGCAGCGACGGGGATCTTCCGCCGCACGGCATGGGGCTCGCGGACATCGAATCGCGGGTGCGCGCCCTGGGTGGCAATGCGATGTATGGCCCCTACGATAGCGGGTGGAGGGTGTTCGTCTCCCTGCCGAAGGCGCGTTGGAACATGAACGGCACCGGTGACGATGCCCGTGACGACAAGGGGCGTGAGATCCCCGGAAAGGCGGGTGCGTGATGACCATCGCGATCGTGGACGACGATCCGATCGTCTGCCAGTCGTTGGAAACGATACTGACTGCCACGGGCACGGCCGACGTGCTGTGGACGGCAAACGACGGCGACGATGCGGTACGTCGGTTTTTCGACGGGCCGGGCTCGCGACCGGACGTGCTGCTCATCGACATTCAGATGCCCGGACGTGACGGCCTCGACGCGGCGAAGGAGATTCTGGCCCGCGACCCGGATGCTCGCATCCTGTTCCTCACCACGTTCGCGGACCGCGACTACATCACGCAGGCGATGGCGCTGGGAGCGAAGGGCTATCTCATCAAGCAGGACGTCAAGGCTGTGGGGCCGGCGATCCAGGCGGTCATGGCCGGACAGGTGGTATTGGGCTCCGACGTGCTCGGCAAGCTCACCGGAGACGGAGACGACGGTGGCGGAAACGACGATGCCGACGAGGCCGCCTCCGCTCCCCCGTCGCGCCGATGTGGGACATCGGACGGTTCGGACGATGCGATGGGGGTTTCTTCCGACGCGGCGGCATTGGAGTCGATGCTCAACGAACGCGAACGCGAGGTCGCTGCGCTCGTGGCCGAGGGACTCGACAACCGCGACATCGCGCGCAGACTGTGTTTCAGCGAAGGCACGGTGCGCAACCGGGTCAGCAGCGCGCTCGACAAACTCGGACTCACCAACCGCACCCAGCTCGCGATTCTGTGGATCAACGCGCACCGCTGACGCGGATCTCCGATGCCGTGCACGCTCCGAAGCATTTCGACGCGCACATGTACCGCCCGAGCATCCACCCAAACACCCGCCCTAACACGCTCGGACTAGACACCCGCTCAAACACCCGTTATCCGCTCTTTACAGCGTCAAATACCCGTTCAGGAGGCCCTGAAACGGGTGTTTGACGCTGTAGATCCGGAATAACGGGTGTTTCGCCCAGTAGACACATGATTGGGCCCATATTGATTGGGCTCATACACGGCTGGGCTCATACACGGCTGATACCCATACACGGCTGAACCCATACACGGCTGATACACATGAAAAGGGCCGGCCGCGATGGGCCGACCCCCTGGGTCCGGACACGAGTCCCGAAGGAAAACCCGTATCAGATGATGCGTCTCGCTTGGCTTATTCGCTTACTCGACGGTGTTGTCTGGCACTTCGATGCCGTTGCCGAACTTGACGTCGCGGGCGGCGGCGACACGGCTCGGCAGACCGTAGATGTCGATGAAGCCGTTGGAGGACTTCGAATCGAAGCTGTCGCCGGAATCGTAGGTGGCGAGGTTGTAGTCGTACAGCGAGGTGTCGGAGCGACGGCCGGTGACGACGGCGCGGCCGCCATGCAGGACCATGCGAATCTCGCCGGACACGTACTTCTGGGTGTCCTCGATGAACGCGTTCAGGGACTGGGTGGCCGGGCTGAACCACTGCGCATCGTAGACCAGTTCGCCCCAGCGCTTGTCGATGTCGCGCTTGATGCGGTGCTGCTCGCGCTCGAGGCAGCAGTTCTCAAGCTCCTGGTGCGCGGTGATGAGGGCCACGGCGCCCGGGGCCTCGTACAGCTCACGGGACTTGATGCCGACGAGACGGTCCTCGATGAGGTCGATGCGGCCGATGCCCTGGGCGCCGGCGCGGCGGTTCATCTCCTCGATGGCCTGCAGCGGGGTGACGTCGCGGCCGTCAATCTTGACCGGCACGCCCTGCTTGAACTCGATGACGACCTCGTCCTCGACCGGCGGGAACGCCGGATCATCGGTGTAGGAGTAGCAGTCCTTGGTCGGGCCGTTCCACGGATCCTCGAGGAAGCCGGTCTCGATGGCGCGGCCCCACACGTTCTGGTCGATGGAGTACGGGCTCTTCTCGGTCTGCACGATCGGCAGCTTGTGCTCCTTGGCGAACGCGATCTCCACGTCGCGGGTGAGCGCGAGGTCGCGAATCGGGCTGATGGCCTTCAGGGTCGGGTCGATGGAGGCGATGGACACCTCGAAGCGGACCTGGTCATTGCCCTTGCCGGTGCAGCCGTGGGAGATGGTGTCGGCGCCGAACTGGTGGGCAGCGCGCACGAGGTGCTTGGAGATGAGCGGACGGGAGATGGCGGAGACCAGCGGGTACACGCCCTCGTACATGGCGTTGGCCTTGAGGGCCTTCATGCAGTATTCGTTGGCGAATTCGTCGCGGGCGTCGACCACGTAGGCCTCGACGGCGCCGCAGGCGAGGGCGCGCTGCTTGATGGTTTCGAGGCTCTCGCCGCCCTGGCCGACGTCGAGGGACACGGCGACGACGTCCTTGCCGGTGCGCTCCTTGAGGTAGGAGATGGCGACGGAGGTGTCGAGGCCGCCGGAGTAGGCGAGCACGAGTCGATTGTTATCTGCCATGGAATGCCTTTCTTCAAAACAAACTGATGCAAGTATATACAGAAGTCTGTATATTTATGCACGGCGTGTCCAGCATGCGCAACATATCACTTGGAGGCGAGGGCGAGCAGCCAGTCGGCGCGGGCGACGGCCGTCTCGTCGTCCTTGCAGATTGCCATCACCGTGTCGTCGCCGGCGATGGTGCCGAGCAGTCCGGCGATCGGCTGCTTGTCGATCACCGAGGCGACGTACTGGGCGGCGCCGGACGGCGTGTGGATGACGATGAGGTTGCGGGCTGCCGCGACCGACGTGACGAGCCCGCTCAGCACGCGCGACATCTGCGCCTCCGCCTTGGCGGAGTCCGTCTGCTCCTCCCCCGCCGGATCATGCCCGACGGCGTAGGCCATCGTGCCGTCGGGCAGGCGCTTCTTGAACGCGTTCATCTCGTCGAGGTCGCGGCTCAGCGTCGCCTGCGTCACCGCGATACCCTCGTCGGCGAGAATCGACGACAACTGGGATTGCGAGGTGATGATGTGCGTGAGCAGCACCTCTTCGATGGCGCTCAGACGCGCGGCGCGCGTGGCCGGACGGTGGAGGGACGGACGCGTTTGACTCATGCGAGCAGGCTTTCGTCGCCACGCTGCTTGCCGACCAGCCAGGTGAGCAGCGCCTTCTGCGCGTGCAGACGGTTCTCGGCCTCGTCCCACACCACGGACTGCGGACCGTCGATCACCGAGGCGGTGACCTCCTTGCCACGGTAGGCGGGCAGGCAGTGCTGGAACAAGGCGTCCGGCTTGGCCAGCGCCATCAGCTCGTCGTTCACCTGGTAGTTCCAGAACGGCTTGGAACGGATTGCGTATTCGGCCTCCTCGCCCATGGAGACCCACGTGTCGGTGAACACGCAGTCGGCATCCTTGACGGCCTCCTTCGCGTCGGTGGTCACGAGGATGGAACCGCCGTTCTGAGCGGCGATGCGCTCGGCGTCGGCCACGATGTCCGGACGGGGCAGGTAGCCCTGCGGGCCGGCGACGCGCACGTGCATGCCGGCGACGGCACCGCCGAGCAGGTACGAGTTGGACATGTTGTTGGCCGCGTCGCCCACATAGGCGATGGTCTTGCCCTTGAGCGCGTCCACGCCGCCGCGGAACTGCGCGATGGTGAGGAAGTCGGCGAGGATCTGGCAGGGGTGGAAATCATCGGTCAGGGCGTTGACGACGGGGCAGGTGGCATGCGCGGCCATCTCCTCGACGCGGTCCTGGCCGAAGGTGCGCCACACGAGGCCGTAGGCCATGCGCGTGAGCACTTCGGTGGTGTCGCCGACCGGCTCGCCGCGGCCCAGCTGGGAACCGGACTTGTCGATGACGAGCGGGTAGCCGCCCAGCTCGGCCACACCGATGGAGAAGCTGGAACGGGTGCGGGTGGAGGGCTTGTCGAACAGCACGGCGACGGCCTGCGGGCCGGCGAACGGCTGACGGTAGAAGCGGTTCTCACGGAACTTCATGCCGAGTTCGAGGACCTGCTTCTGCTCCTCGTGGTTCAGATCGTCGTCGCGCAGCATGTGGCGCAGTTCGGGGGTCATGGTTGGTTGTCCTTTCGTCGATGCGATATATCGGGCGGGTGGCCGGATCGGTCGGAATCCGGTCGGATCAGTCGTCGGGAAGGTCGCCGGGAACGTCCTTGAGGATGGCAAGCGCCTCGTCGACGTCCTGTTCGGAGACGATCAGCGGCGGGGCGAATCGTAGCGCGTCGGCGCGCACGGCGTTGACGATGAGACCGCGTTCGAGGCACCAGTTCATCACGGCGTGGGCGCACGGATGGGCGAGTTCGACCGCGTCGAGGAGTCCGCGACCGCGCGTGGAGACGTACAGCGGGTTGCCGCCGGCCATGATGCCGTCGCGCAGCTGCCTGCCGCGCGCTTCGGCGTTGGCGACGAGGCCGTCCTCCTCGATCACGTCGAGCGTGGCGAGCGCCGCGGCAGCGCCGAGCGGGTTGCCGGCGAAGGTGGAGCCGTGGGAGCCAGGCGTGAACAGGGCGGAGAGCTTCTCGCCGAAGGCGATCATGCCGCCCATCGGGAAGCCTCCGGCCACGCCCTTGGCGAACGTGACCATGTCGGGCGTGATGCCGCCGGACAGGTCCTCGCGCTGGAACGCGAACCATGCGCCGGTGCGGCCGATGCCGGTCTGTACCTCGTCGATGATGAGCAGCGCGTGGTTGATGTCGCACATCTCGCGCACCTTCTTGACGTAGTCGGCGCCAAGAGGTTTGACGCCGGCTTCGCCCTGGATGAGCTCCATGATGACGGCGGCGACCGGGCCCTTGCCGTAGTGGCCGACGCCGGTCTCGCTGAACGCCTCGTAGAGGGAGAGCGGGTCGCCGGCGCGCACGAATTCGATGTTGGGCACGAGCGGGCCGAACGGCTTGCGGATGGCGGGCTTCCATGTGGCGGACAGCGCGCCGAGCGTGCGGCCGTGGAAGCCGTTGGTCAGGGCGATGATGCGCGCCGGCTTGCCGCCCATCGCGGGCGCGGCACCAGGCAGCGTGCGGCCGTACAGTTTGGCGAGCTTCAGTGCAGCCTCGTTGCCTTCCGCGCCGGAGTTGCCGAAGTACACGTGGGAGCCTTCGGGCGCGCCGGCCAGTTTGACGAGGCGCGCGGCGAGTTCGATCTGCGGCTCGGTGGCGAAGTAGTTGCTCACGTGCGCGACCTTCGCGGCCTGTTCGGCGACGGCCTTCACCCACTTGGGGTGCGCGTAGCCGATCGAGTTGACGGCGATGCCGCCGAGGAAGTCGAGGTATTCGTTGCCGTCGACGTCCCACACGCGGGCGCCCTGACCGTGGTCCATGACGCGCAGCGGCGTACCGAACACGTTCATGTGGACCTGGGAGTACTCCCCCAGCCACTGGGAATCCTTGGGGCCGAGCGGTTCCGGGACCGCGGCGGAAGTGGTGTTGTTCACGTCAGAAGACATAGGAGCTCCTCATTTCGATGCCGTCCTCGGGCACGACCATGGTGCCGATGCCGGCGGAGGTGAAAATCTCGTTCAGGATGGAGTGCGGCTTGCGGCCGTCGATGATGTGCGCCTGGGGCACGCCGCCGTCGATGGCGCGCACGCACGCCTCCATCTTCGGGCGCATGCCGGATTCGAGATCGGGCAGCATGTCACGCAGGTTCTCCACGCCGATGCGGCCGATCAGCGAGTTGCGGTCCGGCCAGTCGGCGTACAGGCCGTCCACGTCGGTGAGGATGACGAGCTTGTGCGCGCCGACGGCGGAGGCGAGCGCGGCGGCCGCGGAGTCGGCGTTCACGTTGAGCACTTCGGTGGCGTCGTCCTCGTTCGGCGCGACCGAGGAGACGACGGGGATGCGGCCCGCGTTGACGAGGTCCTCGACGGCGGAGGCGTCGACGGAGACGACGTCGCCGACGAGGCCGATGTCGGTGGGTTTGCCGTCGATGACGGGCCGGCGCTGCATGGCGGAGAACAGGCCACCGTCCTCACCGGAAAGCCCGACGGCGAGCGGGCCGTGCGCGTTGATGAGGCCGACGAGCTCACGCGACACCTTGCCGGTGAGCACCATGCGCACCACGTCCATCGCCTCGGGCGTGGTGACCCTCAGACCGCCCTTGAACTCGGACTTGATGCCGAGCGCCTTGAGCATCTGGGAAATCTGCGGCCCGCCGCCGTGCACGACGATCGGGTGCAGGCCCACCTGGCGCAGGAACACCATGTCCTCGGCGAAGCACTGCTTCAGGTGTTCGTCGATCATCGCGTTGCCGCCGTACTTGACGACGATGCGCTGGCCGGCGAACTCCTCGAGCCACGGCAGCGCCTCGATGAGCACTTCGGCCTTCTGGTCGGCGCGCAGGTCGGTGTGCACGTCGAAATGGAATCCGGGTCCCTTCAGTTCAGTAGACATGTTCTTCTTTCGTTTATCGCCGCCTCTTCAACGGAAAACGAGGGGCGGCTGCCGATATTCGTCGTCAGACCGTAAAGACTTGGCCTGAGCGGCCCGGAGCGTGTCGGATGATGAATATCGGCAGCCGCCCCGGGCACCGCCGGAACTAGCTTTCGTAGTCCGCGTTGATGTGGACGTATTCGTGGGTGAGGTCGTCGGTCCAGACGGTCGCCTCGGCGTCCCCGGCGTTCAGGTCGATGTCGATGTGGACCTCGCGCGGGGTCATGTCGACTTCGGAGCGGTCGCGTCCGGCGCCGCCGTTCTCGCAGATGCGCACGCCGTTGACGTCGACGGTCACCTTGTCGGACTCGTAGGGCGCGACTTCCGGCGGCACGGTGCCGAGCGAGGAGACGATGCGCCCCCAGTTCGGGTCGTTGCCGCTGATCGCGCACTTGAGCAGGTTGGAGGCGGCGACGGCGCGGCCGCAGGCGAGCGCCGCGTCCTCGGTGGTGGCGCCGGTGACGGTGATGCGGATGTCGTGGCTGGCGCCTTCGCCGTCGCCGATGATCTGGCGGGCGAGGGAGGCGCAGGCGTCTTTGACGAGCTTGTTGAACTCGTCCTTGTCGGGTTCGACGCCCGAGGCGCCGGAGGCGAGCAGGAGCACCGTGTCGTTGGTGGACATGCAGCCGTCCACGTCGATGCGGTTGAACGAGTGTTCGGTGGCGACGGCGAGCGCGGCCTGGAGCTGCCCGGCGGAGACGACGGCGTCGGTGGTGATGACGCACAGCATGGTGGCCAGCTGCGGGGCGATCATGCCGGAGCCCTTGACCATGCCGCCGATCCTCCAGCCATTGGAACCTTCGAGTTCGACGGTCTTGGGCTTGGTGTCGGTGGTCATGATGGCGTGGGAGGCGTCCGCGCCGGCTTCCGGCGTGGCGGCGAGCGCCGCGTGGGCGGCCTTCGCGCCGTCGAGCACGTGGTCGAGCGGCAGCAGTTCGCCGATGAGGCCGGTGGAGCACACGGCCACGTCGTCCGGTTCCGTGCCGACGAGCGCGGCGACGGTCTCGGCGGTGGCCTTGGACTGCGCGTAGCCTTCCGCTCCGGTGCACGCGTTGGCGCCGCCGGAGTTGAGGATCACGGCCTTGACGTGGCCGTCGGCGACGACCTTGCGCGACCACTGGACGGGCGCGGCGCAGAAACGGTTGGAGGTGAACACGCCGGCGGCCGCGTCGAGCGGGCCGTTGTTGACGACGAGTGCGAGATCCTTCTTGCCGGCGACGGCGGAGATGCCCGCCTCGACACCGGATGCGGCGAATCCTTGTGCGAATGTGACGCTCACGGGGCGACTCCGATCTTGGTCAGGCCCTGGTCTTCGGGAAGGCCGAGGGCGATGTTCAGGGACTGCACCGCCTGGCCGGCGGTGCCGCGGTTGAGGTTGTCGATGGCGGCGAAGGCGATGATGCGGCCGGCCTTGCGGTCGGTGACGACCTGGATGTGGGCGGCGTTCGAGCCGATGATGTTCGCCGTGGCGGGCAGGGTGCCTTCCGGCAGCAGCACCATGAAGTCCTGGTCTTCGTAGGCGTGGGCCCACACGTCGCGGATCGCCGCGTCGCTCAGGTGCTTCGCCTTGTCGGTCATCTTCGCGCTCACGCAGGCGAGGATGCCGCGCGACATGGGCGCGAGCACCGGCGTGAAGCCGAGCGTGAACCCGCTGGCGGCAGCGGCGTCGAGGCCGGCGGCGTGCGCGAGGTTCTGCAGGATCTCGGGGATGTGGCGGTGCGTGCCGCCCACGCCGTACGGCAGGGCGGAGCCGAACGCCTCGGCGGCGAGCAAGTTGGTGCGCTTGAGGTTCTTGCCGGCGCCGGAGTAGCCGACGACGAGATCGGCGACGATGTCCGTGTGCTCGACGAGGCCTTCGGCGACGCCGGGCTGCAGGGCCAGCGTGGTGGCGGTCACGTTGCAGCCGGGGCCGGCGATGCGCTTGGTTCCAGGCAATGCGGCGCGCTGGCGCGTGTACGAGCCGTCGGCGGCCTTGCCGGTGATGAGCTCGGGCATGCCGTAGGTCCAATGCTCGTAGAAGTCGCCGCCGTAGAACTCGTCCCACGCGCTTTGCTCTTCGAGACGGTGGTCGGCGCCGAGGTCGACGACGACCGCGTCCGGGTCGAGCTGGGACGCCAGCTTGCCGGAGGCTCCGTGCGGCAGCGCGAGGATGATCACGTCATGGCCGTTCAGGACTTCGGGGGTGGTGTCTTCGACGGTCAGATCCGCCAGCTGCGGGATGTGCGGCATGTGCTTGCCGAGCTTGTCCCCCACCGAGGAGTGGCCCGCCACGCAGGTCACCTCGAACGCGGGATGGGCGGCCAGAATGCGCAGCGCCTCGCCTCCCGCATAACCCGTGGCACCCGCCACGGCCACCGTGTATTTCGCCATATCACGTCCTTCACTTCATGGGCAATACCCACGAGCATACATACCTATGCAGACTATTGCATAATTATGTAATCACGTGTCGAGACGGCACATGGACGGCGAGGCGCACCTCACCGTCATCGTTCACGCGATTGGCGTGGTCACGTGGTCATCGTGTCGCCGGAACCGGAACCTCCGCCGACCATATTGAGCATCTGGTTGGTGAGGTCGGTCACGTCGACGCCGTTGACCCACATCCAGATCTGCACCGCGGTGGTGATGAGGTTGATGACGATCGCGGCGATGGCGAGCCCGCGGCCCTTCATATGGAAGGTGCCGGTGCGCCACACGGAGATGACGCCCATGATGGTCGGCAGCAGGGGCACGCTGAAGACCAATGCGAATACGAACGCGATGATCGCGTAGGAGTCCCACCGTCCGTACAGCGGGTTCTGGTTGGGGTCGTTCACGTCGATGCCGTAGAAGTACCGCGGTGTATGCCCGTCGCCTGGAGTCGAGGGAGCGGCCGGATTCCAGTTGGGCTTCCCGTTCGGGTTTCCGTTCGTGCTCCCGTCGGCCGCATACGGGCCGTTCTGCCCGGCGCCGCCGGGATATGCCGCGCCGGGCGTGCGGGGCGCCTGCGCCGATGACATCCGCGGACCGTTCTCCCCGCCATCGTCCTTCTTCGGCTCGGGATCGGGGGCGCCATACAGGTAGGGGTTGTAGTTCGGACCGTACTGGCTCAGCATCGCGCCGTAGTCGGGTTGCGCGTACTGGCCGTACTGCGGCTGAAGCTGGGATTGCTGGGATTGCGGCTGCACCGACGACGGAACCGCCGGCACCCCCGACGGACCTCCCCCGGAAACGAAAGGACCCGATGAGCCCACGCCCGGAGCGACGCCGTTCCCTCCCGTCTGTTGTGCGGGATCGTTCGGCTGTTGTCCGGGTGCGCTCATCGGGTCCTCCTCGTGTTGCACCTTATGTTAACTTATGTCGTTTCGCTTTCGGCCCAGCGGCTCATCACCGACGGGCCGAAATGGGACGGGAACGGGCCGGCCGTCTCAGGCGCGCAGCTGCGCGCCGAGCTCCGCGGCCTTGTCGACGATGGCCTTGCGGATCGCCTCGCTGTCTTCGGCGGACAGGGTCTTGTCGGGCGAACGGAACACCACCGCGAAGGCGAGGGACTTCTTGCCCTCACCGACCTGCTCGCCGGTGAACACGTCGAACAGTTCGATGGATTCGAGGTTCGCGCCGGCGGCCTCACGCACCACGTCTTCGAGCTGGGCGGCGGTCACCGTGTCGTCCACGGTGAAGGCGAGATCCTGCTTGACGGGTGGGAACGTGGAGATCGGCTTGGCCTGCACCGGCTTGCCGTCGAGCGTGGCGAACAGCGCGGTGAGGTTCAGCTCGAACGCGGCGGAGTGCTCGGGGAAGCCGAGCGCCTCGTTGACGTGCGGGTGAAGCTCGCCGACGAAGCCGACGAACGTGCCGGCGGCGTTCACGCGGGCGAAGCGGCCCGGATGCCACTGGGCGGGCACGTCGGCGGCGGCCGGCTGCTCCAGCTCGATGGCGGCGCCGAGACGGTCGGCGATGCGATGCACGGCCTCGACCGCGTCGGACCAGTCGACCGGGCGCTTGCCGCCCAGCCAGCCGGTGTTCTCGGCGAGACCGGTCAGGATGCCGGCCACATGGTCGGGCTGGTCGGGCAGGCCGGCGTCGAGCGCGGCGAGCTGCTCCGGCGTGGGCTTCACGCCGCCGGGCAGGGCCGGGATGGCGGGCGCGTCCGGGTTCCACAGGTACACGTGGCCGAGCTCATAGAGCGACACGTTCTCGATGCCGCGGCGGATGTTGCGCTGCACGGTCGTGGCGAGCGTGGGCAGGATGTGGCGGCGCAGGAACGGACGGTCGCCATACAGCGGGTTCGCGATCTCAACGCTGACCTTCTTGGTGTCCTCCGCATCGTAGCCGAACTGCTTGTAGTCGTTGTCGCCCACGAACGGGTAGCTCAGGGCCTCCACCATGCCGTACTCGGCGAGCTCGTCGGCGACGCGGCGGCGGCGCAGCTGGTCGGCGGTCAGGCCGACCGTACCCTTGACCGGCGCGGGCGGCACGACGACCGGGATCTCGTCGTAGCCGACGAGACGCGCGACCTCCTCGACCAGGTCGCACGGCTCGTTCAGGTCCGGACGCCAAGTGGGCGGGGTGACGGAGAACTCGCCGTTGCCGCCGCCGGCCACGGTGCAGCCGATGTCGGTGAGGATGTCGGAGATCTCGTTCACGCCGGTGGCGAGGCCGGCGACGCGCTTGACCTCGGAGGCCTTGAAGTGGATGGCCTTGCGGCGGTGCGTGTGGTTCACGTCGGTCGGCTTGTCGCTGGCCTCGCCGTCGCCGTACTTGATGAGCAGGTCGGCGGCCATCTGTGCGGCGGCCGGCTGCAGCTGGTAGTCGACGCCACGCTCGAAACGACGGGATGCCTCGGACGGGATCTTGTGACGGCGGGCGGAACGGGCGATGGACACCGTGTCGAAGTGCGCGGCCTCGAGCAGGATGTTCTTCGTCTCCGCGGTCACCTCGCCGTACAATCCTCCCATGACGCCGGCGAGACCGATGATGCGGGAGGCGCGCAGGCCGTTCGGCGAATCGGTGATAAGCAGATCCTCGGGGCTGAGCTCATGCTCCTTACCGTCGAGGGTGACGAGCTTCTCGCCCTCGTTCGCGCGGCGCACGACAATCGGGCCTTCGAGCTTGTCCATGTCGTAGGCGTGCATCGGCTGGCCGAGGTCGAGCATCACGTAGTTGGTGACGTCCACGGCGAGCGAGATGGAGCGCATGCCGGCGCGGATGAGACGACGACGCATCCAGTTCGGCGTGCGCGCGGACGGGTCGAAGCCGCGGATGGCGCGCGCGTAGTAGCGGTCGCAGCCGGGCACGCCGTGGATCGGGTTGTCGTCCTCGATCTCGACCTGGACGTCCGGCACGGTGCCGGAGGCCTCGCCGGCGGCGACAGGCACCTTCGCGTTGAGCTCCTTGACCGGGTCCGTGTACGCGGCGCCGGTGGAGTGGTGGTATTCGCGGGCCACGCCGCGGTAGGACAGCGTGTAGCCGCGGTCCGGGGTGATGTTGATCTCCAGCAGCGGCTGGTCGAGGTGCAGCAGGTGCATCGCGTCGTCGCCGGGCTTGAGGGCCTCGTACTCCTCCTCGGTGAACCCGTAGTGGCGCAGCAGGATGATGCCGTTGTGGTCGTCGCCGAGGCCGAGCTCGCGCTCGGAGGCGCACATGCCGTTGGAGATGTGGCCATACGTCTTGCGCGGCTCGATGCGGAAGTCACCGGGCAGCACGGCGCCCGGAAGCGTGACGACGACCTTCTCGCCGGCGGCCATGTTCGGCGCGCCGCAGATGATGCCGCGCGGCACCTTGTTGCCGTTCTCGTCGGTCTCGTTGTATTCGTCGCCGACGTCGACATGGCACCAGTTGATGATCTTGCCGTTCTTCTGCGGTTCCGGCGTCGCGTCGACCACGTAGCCGACGACGATCGGACCGGTCACCTGGGAGGCGTGGATCTCCTCCTCCTCGAGACCGACCTTGACCAGGTCCTTGGCCAGCTGCTCGTAGGTGAGGTCGGACGGAACCTCGACGTGCTCCTTGAGCCAATCGATATCAACCATAGGCATGGGTAATCACTCCCCCATCACAAACTGTTCGGCGAAACGCACGTCGCCCTCGACGAGGTCGTGCATGTCGTTGATGTCGCTGCGCAGCAGCAGCGTGCGCTCCATGCCCACGCCGAATGCGAAGCCGGTGTACTCGTTCGGATCGATGCCCGCGGACTTGAGCACGTTCGGGTTGACCATGCCGCAGCCACCCCATTCGAGCCAGCCCGGGCCGCCCTTCTTGTCAGGGAACCACAGGTCAAGCTCGGCGCTCGGCTCGGTGAACGGGAAGTAGCTCGGACGCAGGCGCGTCTTGGCCTCCGGACCGAACATGGCGACGGCGAGCTTGTCGAGCACGCCCTTCAAGTCGGCCATGGTCAGGTGCTTGTCGACGGCGAGCGCCTCGCACTGGTGGAACACCGGGGTGTGGGTGGCGTCGAGCTCGTCGGTGCGGAACACGCGGCCCGGGGAGGCGATGTACAGCGGCACGCCGCGCGACAGCAGGGCACGCACCTGGTCGGACGAGGTCTGCGTGCGCACGACCATGTTGGAGCCGACGAAGCCTGCGGCGTCCTTCGCCTGGTTGCCCTTGACGTAGAAAGTGTCCTGCATCTGGCGGGCCGGATGGTCCGGGCCGAAGTTGAGGGCGTCGAAGTTGTACCATTCGGCCTCCACCTCGGGGCCGGCCGAGATCTGCCATCCCATGGAGATGAAGAAGTCCTCAACGTCCTCCATGAGCTTGGCGAGCGGGTGGCGCGCGCCGAGCGGCTTGCGCGCGACCGGCAGCGTCATGTCGACGGTCTCGGCGGCGAGCGCGGCGGCCTCGGCGGCCTCCTTGAGCTCCTTCTCCTTGGGGCCGTAGGCGCGGCCGAAGTCGGCGCGCAGCTTGCCCATGAGCTTGCCGGCGTCCTTCTTCTGGTCCTTGGGCAGTGCCCCGATGGCCTTGCTGGCCTGTGTCATCGCCGAATCGGCGCCGGCGTATTCGCTCTTGATGGCCTTCAATTCCTCCAGCGTGGAGGCGTTCTGGATTTTCGCGATGCCTTCGGCGACCGCATCGGTCACCGCTTGCGCATCGAATAGCGCTTCTGCCACGAGCACCCTTTCCTTGATATCTGCTTCACTGACGTGCATAACACGTGGGGAAATGCGCGAAAAACACACATTTCCCAAGCGTTGTCCAACATCACATTGTCACGGTATGACTCGACATGGCCGCCCGGTTCCGGCACGTGGTCATCGGGCCCGGCGTCGGGGCGACGGACATGCCGCCCAGGCCGCCGACCTGTCGACGGACCGGCGTCGTGCATGGCGCACGTGCCGCGCGTTCACCGTCCGCTCATGGCAAGGCTCATGAGCATGACCGCGGCGGACGTGCCGAGGTTCAGCGATTCGGCCTTGCCGTACAGCGGGATGGAGACGATGCGATCCATGCGTTCGAGGATGGCCGCGGGCAGTCCCCTCGCCTCGTTGCCGAACAGCACGGCATCGCCGCGCACACCCTTCGTGGGCTCCGCCGCGTCCGCCGCACGCGCGGCGAGCACATCGGGCAGCGCTTCAGGTCTGCGTTCCGGCGTGCCGTACACGTCGGCGGCGATGGTGGCAAGTTCGGTGCGTTCCATCCACTTGAGGAAGGTGCCGGTGTCCATACGCAGCACGGGAATGTGGAACAGGGAGCCCGCGGTCGAGCGGATGACCTTCGGGTTCAGCGGGTCCACGCACTCGTCCACGAACGCGACCGCGTCGCATCCGGCGGCGTCGGCCGCGCGGATCACGGTGCCCGCGTTGCCCGGGTCGCGCACCTGCCAGAACGCGGCGACGAGCGGGCGTTCGGCGAGGCGGACGGCGGAGATCTCCGTATGAAGCGTCTCGATGTCGCCCACGGCGACGATGCCCTGCGCGTCCTTGCTGATTTTGTTCATCACCTCGCGTGTGACGTGGTGCACGTAGATCGGCGTTTCACGGGATTCCTGGGACTTGTCGACGATCGCGGCGAGCGTTTCGGAGACGTACGGATCCCCGTCGGGGTCGATGTCGACCGCGATGTACAGGTCCTGCACCACGTCGGGCCGCCATGTGACGGCCTCGCGCACGGACTGCGGGCCTTCGATGAGGAAACGGCCGGAACGTTCGCGGCCGGCCGGCCGCGCGAGTCCGGCGACGCGCTTGATGCGGTCGGATTTCGGATTGTCGATCACTGCATGGTTGATGGGCATATCTTCCACCCTACCGTCACGTCTACCGCGCCATATCCACCTTCACGATTCCGTCTATCCTTCAATCCTGTTCCATCTTCTGCCGTAGAGCGATCGCCCGTCGGCATTCAGGGAGACGACGGTATGATCGTCGACGATCCGCTGCGTCTTCTGGGAGTACGACCCACGCTTGTCGAAGGCGATGAACACCTGCTTGCCCGTCGCGTCCGTCTTCGCATACAACGCCATGATGGATTCGATCGGCTCGTCTCCGATGTTTTTCAACAGCGTCGAATCATGGATGAGCACCGGAAGAGCCGTATGGTTCAGAACCGTCAGATCGAGGAGAATAACGTCCTTCGCACGGGTGCCGGCGCCGGTGTCCCGCTCGGTGCCGAACGTATACGACTGCTTGCCGTTCCGAGTCTCCGATATGTGCAGCCCGGGCGGATTGTTCCCGGCATCGACGGCACTATTCAGCTGTTTCAATGGACAAATCGTGTCATTCAATGATCAGAGCGGTCACTTCAGGCCGAGCTCCAAATCCATGGGCAAGACGGAGACCGCATTGCGCAAACTTTACAATAAGAATCACAATCTCTTCAGCACCAAATTCATCTGGAGTAAGAAATGAAGCACAACCCCGAACTCGACAACCAAATCAGGCTCTTCTTCGGTTTCGACCGGGATTCCGTATCCCGTAAGGAATATCAAACGCTGGAGGAACATACCGCATGTTTGGTGGACGAATATGGTTGGGATGCCGTCAGGCAAGCGTTTTTCCGCTACGTGAAGACCGAGTGTCGGACCGCAGACGACATCGCCCGGGTAGGATTCCGCTATGAGTTCCTCGGCTGGAACAATAAAGCGATTCCCGACCCGTATGAGTTCCTCGGGTATCTCTATTACAAAGCCGGATTCAGAAAGGCCTCTCCCGAGGCAGCACATGCCCTCGACGACCTGTGCATCACCGTCCTGCCCGCATCCGGCTATCCGGAGGCGAACATCTACTACCACCCCTATTACGCGGCGGAAGCCGACCCCAAGATGATCGCCGCAGTCGAACGCTGGCGTCAACGCGAAAGCAGCGAAACCGGCGAAGACGACAAGGACGACAGCACGGCAAACGAGCCCCATGAGCCCCCCGAGGATTCCAAGCGGCAGGAGAACCAATGACCGCATACGAACTGCACCAGGACGCGTTCGACATCCCCGGACTACGCGAAGCCCCTGCGGATGACGGCGACCAGCCATCGACCGCACAACCGCTGGCGCAACGTCCGTCACACCGCAAAGCGGTCATCAACGACGGCATGAACCCGGAGCTCGTCGCCGGCGCCGACTTCGACGGAATCCTCGGCATCCCCATCATCAAACGTCCCGACGAACTCGTCATTCCATCGAGCATCATCCCGTTCAGTAAGCGTGGCCGAGACGACGACCCCGCCGCCGCTGTGGGATTCTACGAGATGGACACCGAATTCGCCGACGTGCTCATCACCCCGGACAGGTTCATCGACGAATTCCGGCGGCGTCCGCTCATCGCCCCGGATTGTTCGCTCTACCGTGACGCACCACTTGCCGTACAGATCGCGAACACCTATAAGAGCCGCGCCATCGGCTGCTATTACCAATCCCGTGGCGTGTATGTGATTCCACAGATTCGTTGGGGCAACAGCCTGACCTACACCACCGAAGCATTACCGGAAAGACTCGCGTTCCTCGGCGTGAAAAAGCACAGCATCATCGCCATCGGCACCTACGGGTGTATTCGCACCGCGGACGACAAACGGGAATTCCAAGCCGGGCTCGACGCCATGATGGAAGCCTTGGAACCCGAGATCGTGCTCGTCTACGGCCCCATGCCCGACCAAGTCTTCCAACCGTTCGAGCATGCCACCGCGTTCCGTCGGTACGACGACTGGACCAGCCGTATGAAAAAGCGGATTTCCCCGCGGTCTCCTTGTCCTTGACGTTGTCGCCGTGATACTGCTCGACGAGCATGAGAATGTAGTCGACGGCGATTCTTCGCTCGTCTCACAAGCTCCATCTCGAAAATGAAGTCGTCGACCGGTGTTGTCAGGGGCTTCGGATCAAGGGTGTGCGCATCATAATCGCGGAGCATATTGAGCCCGGGCAAGTAACTCGAAACCACATCGGCGATACCGGAGACGAGTCGGTCATCGCTGCGGGCCAGTACTTTGACGACCTTCTCCAGTTGGTTCAACCGCCGCTCGTTGACGGCGTATCCCTCCATAAGATACCGATGCAGCACGCCAGTGGCCCAACGACGAAATTGCACACCACGCTTTGACTTCACTCGATACCCGACAGATATGATGACGTCAAGATTGTAATACTCGACCATATAGCTTTTACCGTCGGCGGCAGTTGTTGCAATTTTTGCAACAACTGCATCATCACAAGTCAATTCACCTTCATCGAACACATTTCTGACGTGTCTCGATATGGTCGATTTATTGCGCTCGAATAACTCTGCCATCTGGTCTCGCGACAACCACACAGTGTCACCCTGTACATTGACTTCCAGCTGCACCGAACCATCGTCGGATCGGTAGAGTTCGATATCCTTGGCCGACACCACTCACCCCCATTATTTCACGCCCGTTGACGAGCGCCGGGTCTCACTCATGTACCAGTTTACGAACCGCTCCGGAAACGGAACATGCATGCCGGTCCGAAAATATACCGTTCGGAATCGGATGCCGGCATGTCATGAGATGCCATACCGCTGCATGACCAAGGCCGCCGCTTCATGCCCGAAGCCGAATCACGCGCCCTGGAAGGAGAAGTGCCAGTTGCCGGTGGCGATGGCGACGCCGAGTGCGATGAACGGGATCACGAAGCAGATCGCGCAGAACACCGCGTCGATCGGATGCAGGCGCGAGACGCGCGCGGCCGAACGCGGGCCGGTGCCGCCGAAGCCGCGCGCCTCCATCGCGGTGGCGAGCTTCGTGGCACGTCGGATCGACAGGACCAGCAGGCCGAACGCCTGCGAGAACGCGCGCTGCACGGCGTTGCCGTCGCCCAATCCACGTGAACGGCGCGACAGTCCCAACGCACGCCAGTCGTCCTGCAATAGCGTGAACATGCGCATACCGGCGAGACCGCCGTACACGAACCGGGGCGAGAGGTGCAGGATCTGCACGAGACCGTCGGCCAGGTCGGTCGGATCGAGGCCGAGCGCGAGCACCACGCCGGGCACGGCGATGGCGAGCACGCGCAGGAACGTGGCGCACGCGAGATACACGGAGCCTTCCGAGACGACGATCCAGCCGGCGGTCCACAGAATCTCGCCGGACGTGCGGCCATAGAGCAGCACGGAGATGAAGCCGCCCACCGCGGCGATCCACACGGGCCACGTGCTGCGGCAGATGCGGATCGGATCGACGCCGCCGATCCACAGCAGGACGACCTCGAGACCGAGCGCCACGGAGGCGGAGACCACGTCGAGGCTCACGAACATGGGGATGCACAGCAGCAGCGCGCCGATGATGCGTGTCACCGGGTTCACCTTCGCGATGAACCACGAGGGGGACGCGGGCCGCGCCGGCTCCCTGCGCGCGGCCGGCGGCGTGACCAGAACCGTGTCGTTCATATGCTTCTCACTCCCCTGCAAATCCGAACATGATGCGGCGCGCGTCAAGCGCTTTGACGAGTGCCTCGTCGTGCGTGACGATGATGACCGCGGAACCCTGGTCGCGCACCTTGGCGATGAGGTCGACCATCTCGGTCCACGTGGTGAAGTCCTGACCGAAGGTCGGCTCGTCCATGACGAGGATTTTCGGCGCGCTGGCCAGCATGGAGGCGACGGACAGGCGTCGCTTCTCGCCACCGGACAGCGTGTACGGGTTGGCCTGGGCGAACCGGGAGAGGTTCATACGCTCCAGCATCTCGTCGGCGGTCGCATACGCTTGCGATTCGCTCGCGCCCATCGACTTCGGTCCGATGGCGACCTCGTCGCGCACGAGCGGGGCGGCGAACTGGTGTTCCGGCTCCTGGAAGACCATGCCGATGCGGCCGAGCAGTTCGCGGCTCCTCCACTTGTCCGGCTCGTCGCCGCGCGCGCCTGCGGCGATGTCGGCACGCACGCGCACATGACCGGCGAGCGGCTTCAGGAGCCCCGCGAGCGTCAGGGCGAGCGTGGATTTGCCGGCGCCGTTCGGCCCCATGAGGGCCGTCACCTCGCCGGGGAGGAATTCGAGATCGATGTGCTCGCCGAGCGGGAATCCGCGGCCGAAGCTCAGGTCCTCGGTGACGAGCGCGGGCTCGAGGCGATCCGAAGCCGTCGCACCCGCCGCGACGCCGGCCTCGCCATCGGTCGCGACGACGGTTGCGGCCGCGACGCCGTCCGCGTGCACGTGCGCCGGCGCGCGGTCCGGGATCTCGCGCCCCGGCACCCATGCGCCGCCCTGCGCGAGCAGGTCGCCGAACCGTCCGAACACCTCGTCCGGTGTTCCGTCGGCGATGACGCCTCCCACGTGCGAATCCGGATCGGGGTGTCCGATGACGATGACGCGGTCGATGAGGTCCATCCACACGTCGATGTGGTGTTCGACGACGACCATGGTCTGCCCGGTGCGCGCGAGCACGTCGCGCACCGCGTCATGCACTTCGCGCACGCCTTCCGGATCGAGGTTGGCGGTCGGCTCGTCGAGCAGCAGAAGTCCCGGCTGCATGGCGAGCACGCCGGCGAGCGCGAGCCGCTGGCGCTGCCCGCCGGACAGGTGGCGCGTGGAACGCTCGAGGTCGATGTCCTTCAATCCGACCAGGTCGAGCGATTCGCGCACGCGCCGCCACGTCTCGTCGCGCGGCACGGCGAGGTTCTCGCAGCCGAAGGCCGCGTCGTCGCCCACGCGTTCGAGGATGATCTGCGAATCCGGGTCCTGCAGGACGAGGCCGGCCTTGCCCCGGGCGACGCCGGCCTCGACGCCGTCGATGGTGAGCGAGCCTTCCTGCTCGCCTTCGTCGGATCCGCCGAGCACGCCGGCCAGTCCGGCCATGAGCGTGCTTTTGCCCGCCCCGGAGGCACCGAGGAGCAGCATGTGCTCACCGGGCCGGATGTCGAAGTCGAGCCCGCGCAGGGCGAAGTCCTTGCGCGTGGCGTGACGCCATCCCCAATCCTTCGCCTCGACGCGGGCGGGCGTGATGCGCATCAGACGCGCGCCTCGGCGCGGCCGGAGGCGAAGCGGTCGAGCACGCCGGTGGCGGCGATCGCCTTGTGCAGCGCCCACATGAGAGCACCGGCGATGATGACGCCGGAGATGATGGAGCCGACGAGGTACCAGCTGACGCGCATCGCGTTCCAGCCGGGGTTGGTCATCCAGTAATAGGCCCAGCAGGCGACGCCGGCGAGCGCGCCGGACAGGATGGTGGTGCCGATGTTCCACTTCTTCCAAGCGAACACGGCGAAGCCGATCTCGGCGGCGAGGCCCTGCATGATGCCGACGATCAGCGAGCCGCCGACGCCCCACTGGTTGCCGAGCGTGAGCTCGAGGAACGCGGCGAGGGTCTCGGCGAAGAGCGCGGCGCCCGGCTTGCGCACGATGATCGCGGCGAGCGGGCCGGCGAACAGCCAGAATCCGTTGAGCAGGCCTTCGAAGCCGGGGGTGACGGCCTCGAACAGGGCGAGCGGGGCGGCGCAGACGACGTCCCAGCCCCAGAAGATGACGCCGGATGCGACGGCGATGATGGCGGCGACGACGATATCGACGACGCGCCACTTGTAGTTGGTCTTGGCGACGGTTTCAGCCATGTGATGGTGCCTTTCTCTCTTGCTTCCTGCAAAGGCACGGGTGGAGGACAGTTCCGTGGTCGGCATTACCCGTCCACGTTCCATCGGTCGAGACCCGTTCGGTCTCCTCTCAGCCGCCGCGGGGCGGCTCCCGTGTCAGCCCTCCACCATAAACGACCGAACCGACGAAATCAAGGGTCCGTCATTCCCCACCCGGCGAGCGCCCATGTCGGATCGCCCCGCCGGGAATGGGGAACGGAGGGAGAGCTCACCTGCCAAGCTTGTCGAGCAGCAGGGCCTCGGTGATGACGTTGTTCTTGAGGCCGGAAAGCGAAATAGACTCATTGGGGCTGTGCGCGTTGGCCTTCGGGTCCTCCGGGCCTGTGACGAGCACCTGCGCGGCGGGGAAGATGCGCTGCAGTTCGGGGATGAACGGGATGGAGCCGCCCTCGCCCTTGTTGATCGGGGCGACGCCGAACGCCTCCTCCATCGCCTCGAGCGCGTCCTTGGTGGCGACCGCGTCCGGGTCCATGCCCCAGCCCATGCCGTTCTCCAGCTTGGTCACCTCCACCTCGGCGCCGAACGGCGCATGGGTTTCGAGGTACGCGGCGAGCGCGTCCTGCGCCTGTTCGGGGCGCTGGTTCGGCGCGGTGCGCAAGGAGAGGCGGAAGCGGGTCTCGGGGCTGATCACGTTGAACGAGCCATCGACCGGGTGCGCGTCGAAGCCGATCACCGTCAGGCTCGGCTTGGTCCACAGGCGGGAGGCGAGCGAGCCGGTGCCGGCAAGCGTGTACGAGTCGACGACGCCCGCGTCGGCGCGCACGCTCGCCTCGTCGAGGTCGCGCTGGAGGCCGCCGATCGGCTCCTCGGCGGCGACGCCGGGCACGGCGAGATCGCCGTCGGCGTCGTACAGGGAGACGATGAGCATCGCGGCAAGCGTGTTCGAGTCGAGGATCGGGCCGCCGTACTGGCCGGAGTGGACCGGGTGATTGAGGCCGCGCACGGTCACGTCGACGCAGGTGTTGCCTCTGAGGGAGGTGGTCAGGGACGGGATGTCCGCCGACCAGTTGCCGGAGTCGGCGACGATAATCACGTCGGATTCGAACTCCGCCTTGTGCGCCTCGATGAACGGGATGAAGCTGGGCGAGCCCATCTCCTCCTCGCCTTCGATGAACACCTTGACGTTGACCTTGAGATCCTGTCCGAGGGCCTTCAACGCACCGGAGTGGATGGCGATGCCGCCACCGTCGTCCGCCGAGCCGCGGCCGTAGAGGCGGCCGTCGATCTCGGTGCCGACGAACGGGTCGGTGTCCCATTCGGCCGGATCCGGCACGGGCTGCACGTCGTGATGCGCGTACAGGAGCACGGTGGGCGCGGATTCGTCGACGATGCGCGAGCCGATGACCTCCCACGCGCCGGGCGTGCCGTCCGGGTTCACGGACTGGACGACCTTCGCGTCGACGCCGACCTCACGCAGCTGCTCGGCGACGAATTCGGCGGACCGCCTCATGTGCTCGCCGGTGATGCCCTCGGCCGACACCGACCTCAGGGCGATCTTGCGGTTGAGGACGTCGACGATGCGAGTCCAGTCGGATTCCACGCGGGCGCGGACCTCGTCCGCGGTGAGCTTGGCCATGCGTTCTCCTTATATATAGTGCGTTCCTGCGCTTCTCGCGAGTCTAGACGTCACCGTAACCTGCAAGCATGACATGGAACCCGTTGAAGAAGAAGGAATCCGCGCAGGAGCCGGTCGAGGAAGCGACCGAACAGCCTGTCAAGCCGGTGAAGAAGGACCGCACGAAGAACGCGCCCACCCCGAAGATGAAGCAGGCGCAGGCGGCCGGCGTGCGCCCGCTGGTGCCGACCGACCGCAAGGCGAGCGCGAAGGCCGCGAAGGCGAAGTTGCGCGAACGTGAGAACGCCGAATACGAGGCGATGCAGAAGGGCGACATCAACCACATGCCGAGGGCGGAGCGCCTGCCGTGGCGCATCTACATCCGCGACTACGTGGACGCCCGCTTCAACATCGGCGAATTCTTCATCCCGGTCGCGTTCGCGATCCTCATCGCCTCGATGATCGTCTCATCCGTGGCGCAGAGCCAGACCGCCTCGATGGTCATGATGCTGGTCATGTACGTGTATCTGGCGGCCGTGGTGCTCGACGTGTGGCTCATGTGGCGCAAACTCAAGAAGAAGCTTGTCGCCAAGTACGGCGAACGCGCCGTGGCGAAGGGTTCACGTTCCGCGTCCTACGCGTGGAGCCGCGCCATCCAGATGCGCCGCTGGAGGCTTCCGAAGCCGCGCGAGAAGAAGCGCGGCCACTTCCCGGAGTGACAGGCAGCCGTTGATTGAGGGGCAGACGTGTTCTTGATGAACCGTCTGCCCCTCAATCGTTTTCTACGGCGGATTCCTCTTCCCCGCATGTGTTCTCTGCGAGGGAAGCCCCGGCATCGGGAAAATCGCCGGTTATCATGGGCACCATGACTGAAACGTATGACATCGCGATCATCGGCGCGGGACCCGGCGGCTATTCGGCGGCGTTGCGCGCGGCGGAACTCGGCAAGTCCGTCGCCCTCATCGAACGGGACGCGACGCTCGGCGGCACATGCCTCAACCGCGGGTGCATCCCGTCGAAGGCGCTCATCACCGCCACGCACACCATCGACACCGTGCACCGTGCGGCCGAGCTCGGCGTGCAGGCGCACGTGGACGGCATCGACTACGGCACGCTGCGAGACTACCGCAGGCATGTGGTCGAGACGATGACGGGCGGACTTGCGGCCCTGCTCGCGCATCGCGGCGTCACCGTGTTCCACGGCGCGGCCACGGATCTGCGCGAGGTCGCCGGAACCGCCGACGCCGCGGCCGGCGCGAACCTCGCCGTGACCGTCGCCGGAGACCCGGTCGAACGATTCCGCAAGGCCCAGGCCGCCGAGCCGTTGGCCCCGACCGTCGTCATCGAGGCGGGCGACGTGATCCTCGCTACCGGCGCCGAACCGCGCCCGCTGCCCGGCATCCCGTTCGCCGGCGCGCTCATCGACTCCACGCAGGCGCTGGAACTCGACGAGTTCCCCGCCTCCGCGGTCATCGTCGGCGCGGGCGCGGTCGCCGTCGAATTCGCGTCCATGTGGAACGCGGCCGGCGTGGACGTGACGCTCCTCATCCGCAAGGACCGCGTGCTGTCCGGCTGGAACCGGCGCACCGCCACGACCCTGACGCGCGAACTGGCGCGTCAGGGCGTGAAGGTCGTCAAAGGCACTGCCGTCACGCGCGTCGAGACCGGCGCGAACCTCGGCGCGACCGTCCACTACACGTGCGACAGCGGCGACGCCGATCACGAGGCGTACGGCGAGATCGTGCTCGCCGCGATCGGACGCGACCCGAACACGCGGTTCGACTGGCTCGCGCGCGCCGGCGTCACGCTCGACGACCACGGCTATGTCGCGTGCGACGCGCTCGGGCGCACGCACGCGCCGCACGTGTGGGCGGTGGGCGACATCGTCGCCGGACACGCGCTCGCGCATCGCGCGTTCGAACAGGGCGTGACGGTCGCCGAGGCGATCGCCGGACTCGACCCGAAGCCGGTGGACGAGACCACCGTGCCGCAGATCGTGTTCTCCCACCCGGAAGCGGCGTGCGTGGGACTGACCGGCCAGGAGGCGACCGCCGACCCGAATCTCAACAACGTCAAGGAAACCGCGTATCCGATGCTCGGCAACGCGCGCATGCTGATGAGCGGCGTCGGCGGGGCGATGACGGTCGTCAGCGGCGAACGCGCGGACCGGCCGGACGTGCCGGTCGTGCTCGGCGTGCACATCGTCGCGCCGGTCGCCTCGGACCTGATCGCCGAGGCGGAGCAGCTCGTCGGCAACCGGGTGCCGCTCGCCGAGGCGGCGCGGCTCATCCACCCGCATCCCACGTTCAGCGAGACGCTCGGCGAGGCGCTGCTCAAGGCGGACGGGCGTCCGCTGCACACGCGCTGACCGCGCGCCGACCACACACCGACCACGCACTGACCACGTGTCCCGGAAACACGCCACGCCCCGGGGCACGCATGCTGGTAGAATCAACGGCCAGTATGCGCAAATCCGACTCCAAGCGAGGGAAGAATGGCTGACAAGGACGAGAAGAAGCCCAAGAAGAACAGCACGATCAAGCAGATCATCCAGATCTTCAAGTTCACCTACAAGGACGACAAGCAGCTGCCGTGGCTGTGCGGCGGCGCGTTCGTCGCCCCGATCGTGCTGGCTGTGATCCTCGGCCTCGTGATGAAGTGGATGTGGCTCACCTGGATTCTCACCATCATCGCCGCCGTCATGCTCGGCATCCTGCTCGGCACGATGGTGCTCACCAACCGCGCGGACAAGGTCGGCTACAAGCAGCTGGAAGGCCGTCCGGGCGCGGCGGTCAGCGTGCTGAGCAACATGACCAAGGCCGGCTTCACCTTCCCGGAGCAGCCCGTGTGGGTGGACGCCCGCACCAAGGACGCCATCTGGCGCGGCACCGGCTACAACGGCATCTATCTGCTCGGCGAGGGCGGCCACGACCGCATCAAGCGTCAGATGGACCGTCAGGAGCATGAGATCAAGGGCGTGACCGCCGGCTCCTCCATCCCCGTCTACCGCATCATCATGGGCGACGGTTCCAACGGCACCACGCGCCTGCGTGACCTGCGCAAGACCATCACCCGCAAGAAGAGCTACGTGCCGACCAACCACTCCAACAAGCTCATGGCGTCGATCCATCCGCGCCGCCGTTTCATCCTCACCAAGGAGGAGCTGGCCATCCTCAACGACCGTCTGCGCACCCTGCAGGCGAAACGCGGCTACGGCATCCCGAAGGGCGTCGACCCGAACCGCATGCAGAAGGTCAGCCGTCGCGCGATGCGCGGACGCTGACGCCTCGCGGCGCTTCCCGAGCCGTATGAGGACCCCGATCGTCACCGGCGATCGGGGTCCTCGCGTATCCGGACGACCGCGGGTCCGCCGCACGACGCCGGCCGTCCGCGTTTCCACCGTCCGCGTTCCGGACAGGACGACGCCGGCCGCCGCTCCCCCGCACGCCCGGCGAACCGCGCCAACGCAACGATTAACGGCTTCCGTTACCTGTCCCGAAACATTCTCGTAACCGAAGTTTCGAGCGCGCGAAACGCACGTTCCTATGCTTTAGTCCTGTAAATCATTTCGATAAAAGGAGCGATCGTGGCTGAGAACAAGATCTTCGCCCATACGCCGGAAGAGGCCGAAGCCCTCATCAACAAGGAAGGCGTCGAGTACGTCTCCGTCCGTTTCACCGATCTGATCGGCGTGCAGCAGCACTTCACCGTTCCGGTCAGCGAGTTCCTGGACAACGCATTCACCGACGGCATGCCGTTCGACGGCTCGTCCGTGCAGGGCTTCCAGGCCATCAACGAGTCCGACATGAAGCTGGTCCCGGACGTGACCACCGCCTTCATCGACCCGTTCCGCAAGCACAAGACCCTGGACGTTTCCTTCTCCATCGTCGACCCGCTGACCGATGAGCCGTACTCCCGCGACCCGCGTCAGGTCGCCGGCAAGGCCGAGGCCTACCTGAAGTCCACCGGCATCGCCGACACCGCGTCCTTCGCCCCGGAGGCCGAGTTCTTCATCTTCGACAAGGTCCGTTACGAGAACTCCGCGCAGCGCTCCTTCTACGAGGTGGACTCCATCGAGGCCCCGTGGAACACCGGCGTCGACACCGAAGAGGACGGCACCCCGAACATCGGCTTCAAGAACCGCGTCAAGCGCGGCTACTTCCCGGTTCCGCCGATCGACCACAACCAGGATCTGCGCGACGACATGGTCGCCAACCTGCAGAAGGTCGGCCTGCAGCTCGAGCGTTCCCACCACGAGGTGGCGGGCGCCGGCCAGCAGGAGATCAACTACCGCTTCAACACGCTGCAGCACGCCGGCGACGACCTGATGAAGTACAAGTACGTCGTCCACGAGACCGCCGCCCTCGCCGGCAAGTCCGTGACCTTCATGCCGAAGCCGATCGCCGGCGACAACGGCACCGGCATGCACTGCCACCAGTCCCTGTGGAAGGACGGCAAGCCGCTGTTCTACGATGAGCAGGGCTACGGCGGCCTGTCCGACATCGCCCGCTGGTACATCGGCGGTCTCATCAAGCACTCCTCCGCGGTCGTCGCGTTCACGAACCCGTCGCTGAACTCCTTCCACCGTCTGGTCCCGGGCTTCGAGGCCCCGGTCTCGCTGGTCTACTCGGCCCGCAACCGTTCCGCCGCCATCCGCATCCCGCTGGCCGGCACCTCCCCCGCCTCCAAGCGCATCGAGTTCCGCGCCCCGGATCCGTCCTGCAACCCGTTCCTCGCCTTCTCCGCCCAGATGATGGCCGGCCTCGACGGCATCCTGAACCACATCGAGCCGCCGGCTCCGGTCGACAAGGACCTCTACGAGCTGCCGCCGGAAGAGCACGCGAACATCAAGCAGGTGCCGAGCTCCCTCGGCGAGGCGCTGAACGCCCTTGAGGAGGACAACGACTTCCTCACCGCCGGCGATGTGTTCACCCCGGATCTCATCGAGACCTGGATCGAGCTGAAGCGTGACGAGATCGACCAGGCCCGTCTGGCCCCGACCCCGCTCGAGTACGAGCTCTACTACCACATCTGATCGGCGGCCCTCAGAATCATTGAAATTCCAGCGATTCTGTCTATAAGGGTAGCCAAGCTGAGATAAATGAAACCCCTTCCGGATTATCCGGAAGGGGTTTCCTCGTATTAGATGCCATAGGAGGATTCCCGTAGGCTCATGGAGCTCCTCGCCCCGAGCAACGCCGGACAACATGGGAAACCGGCCGTTTCGGGTTGTCCGGCACGATAACCTGCCAGACAACACCGATACTTCTCATTTCCCGGTTGTCCGGCACGATAATCTGCCGGCTAATCCCAAATGATTCCATTGTGCGGTTGTCCGGCACGATAATCTGCCGGCTAATCCCAAATGATTCCATTCCCCGGTTGTCCGGCACATCAATCAGCCAGACAACATCGATTCTTCTCATTCGGCTCTATTGCTGTTTTCGTGGGTGGCAGTTCGTTGTTGAGCCGTTGTGGGGGTAAGTGAAGAGCGCTTTTTGGGTAGGATGTTTAACGACCAAGAAAAACACACCCAAAA